>JAYRVK010001155.1:0-9775 GCA_041918555.1 Sandaracinaceae bacterium | reverse complement strand
GAGGTGGGTCCGGTCGACGGGAGCTACGACGGCGTCGAGGGGGGGGACGGAGACGGACCGCGCGTCGAGCCGGAGCCGCCCGCGCCGCCCGCACCGCCCCCCGGCCCGCCGCGCCCACCGCGGCGCCCGGCGCAGCAGGAGCGCGTGGAGGTCCGCGCGCCGTCGATGCTCGGCGGTTGCCGTGTTCCGGACCGACCCGCGTCGCTCGAGGGCGCGACCGCCGAGACGATCCGCATCCGCGTGCGCGTCGTGATCGGCGCCGACGGACGCGTGATGCGCGCGACGGTCGTGGAGGGGCACGAGCTCATCCCGGAGCCCACCATCCTCGCGTGCGTCGAGACCCGCACGTACGAGCCCGCGTCCCTCGAGGGGACGCCGGTGCCGTTCGTCCTTTCGTACGTGTTCACGTTCCGGCCGGACGCCGAGATCTAGCGCGAAGAGAGATCTAGGGAGAAAGACAAATGGACATCGATCTGCTGGAGATTTGGGCCAACATGCCGCTGCTCGTGCGCGGCGTGGTCGTGGTGCTCACGCTGCAAGCGCTCGCGAGCATCTACGTGCTGATCGACCGCCTGATCCTCCTGGGCGTGAGCGGCGCGCGTTCGCGCAAGTTCGCGGCGGAGGGCGGCGCGTTGCTCGCGAAGAACGAGCTCGAGGCCGCGCTCGCGATCGCCAAGCGCCACGACAAGAGCCACCTCGCGAGCTTCATCGAGACGGGCATCTCGACGTTCCTCGCGCGCCGCTCGGACGGGCACTCGCGCGCGAAGGCCGCCGAGTTCACCCAGCGCGCGCTCGAGCGCAAGGGCGAGAACCTCAGCGAGAGCCTCAACCGCGGGCTCAACGTGCTGGCGTCGACGGGCTCGACCGCGCCGTTCATCGGCCTGCTCGGCACGGTGCTCGGGATCCTCAACGCCTTCCGGCTCATCGGCGAGGAGGCGTCGGGCGGGATGGCGACGATCGGACCCGCGATCGCCGAGGCGCTCATCGTGACCGGCTACGGCCTGCTCGTCGCGATCCCGACGGTGCTCCTCTTCAACTGGCTCAGCGGCCGCATCGCCAAGTACGAGGCGAGCCTCGCCAACGCGGGCTCCGAGCTCGTCGATCAGCTCGAGGCGGGCGGCGGGTTCTCGAGCCGCGAGGAGGCGATCGTGGAGGAGAGCAGCCCGGGCCTCGTGGAGGCGGTCGCCTGAGGACCTCGCCATGGCCAGCCTGAGCCGCAAGGGTCGCGGGGCGCGCCCCACCCCGCAGATGAACGTCACGCCGCTCGTCGACGTGGTGCTCGTGCTGCTCATCATCTTCATGATCGTGATCCCCGCGATGACCGAGGGCGTGAACCTCGAGGTCCCCGCGGTCGCGAACGTCGACGAAGAGGGCGACGAGGAGGGGCCCGAGCCGGTGATGCTCTCGGTGAACCGCTTCGGCGTCGTGTTCCTCGACGACCGCGCGGTGCCCGAGGGCGAGCTCCAGACCCACCTCGCGAGCGCGCATCGGCGGCACCCGCGCTCGCGCCTGGTCCTGCGAGGCGACCGGGGCGTGTCCTACGCGCAGGTGCGCGAGCTCTACGCGGCCGCGCAGTCGGTCGGCTTCCCCGGCGTGTCCCTGCGCGTGAACCACGACGGGCGGACGGAGTAGCCGATGGGGATGGACGTCCAGGCCGCGAGCGGCGGGCACGGCAAGAAGAAGGGCAAGTCGCGCCCGGAGATGAACGTCACGCCGCTCGTCGACGTGGTGCTCGTGCTCCTGATCATCTTCATGGTCGTGATGCCCTCGATGCAGCGGTTCTTCTGGGTCCACGTCCCGCCCGACGCCCAGGACGAGCCGCCCCCGAACCAGCAGGCGCCGATCGTCGTGACGGTCACCGAGCGCGGCGAGCTGCGCATCAACCAGGACGTGTACCCGGACGCCACGTTCCCCGTGCGGCTGCGCCGCATGCTGGTCGCGCGGGCCGACCGCAAGATCTACTTCGACGCCGCCGACGACGCGCCCTTCGAGCGCGCGGTCGAGGCGATGGACCTCGCCCGCGGCGCGGGCGCCGCCCACATCGCGGTGATGACGGAGAGGCTGCGCTGAGCGCAGGAGCGCGCAATGAACTTTGCATTCGGCGTCGGGGGGCGGGGGGCGAGGACCATCCTCGCCGCGCTGCTCGCGCTGGGCGGCGCGCTCGCTGCGCAGGGGGCTCGCGCGCAGGCGCCGGCCGAGGACACGCCCGAGGCACCGAGCGAGGTGCCCGTCGAGGAGGCGCCCCCCGAGGAGCCGCCGTCGGCCCCCGACGACGCCGCGCCGGACGAGGCCGAGCAAGACGCGGTCGACGAGCCCGAGGAGGAGGACGCGCCCGACGACGCGGCCGTGGACGACGACACGGGCGTCCCGGCCGCCGACACGGGGATCCGCGGCCGCATCGTCGACTCGCAGACGGGCGAGGGGCTCCCTGACGCCGTCGTGATCGCGCGCGCCGAGGCCGGGGGCATCACCAACGCGATCACCAACGACACCGGCGGCTACGTGCTCGTCCTCGCGCCGGGCGTGTACTCGGTCCTCTCGTACACCGACCTCTACCACGGCGCGCGCATGCCCCGCGTCGTGGTGCGGAGCGCGCGCTGGCGCGACCTCACGCTGACGCTGGACCCGATCGATCCCGACGCGGTCGCCGAGGAGATCGAGATCGTGTACCGCGCCGACACGAGCTCCGCGCTCGCGCAAGATCAGTTGCGCGCTGCATCGAGCGGCATCGGCGAGGGCATGGGCGCCCAGCAGATGTCGCGCGCGGGCGCCAGCGACGCGGGGAGCGCGGCGCGCAACGTGGTCGGCGTCACCCTCGAGGGCACGAACCTCAACATCCGCGGCCTCGGCGGCCGCTACACCGTGGTCCTGCTCAACGGCGTCCAGCTCCCCTCGACCGACCCGGACGTGCCCTCCGTCGACCTCGACCTCTTCCCCACGAGCGTCATCGACAACCTCCAGATCTCGAAGGCGTTCCTCCCGAACCTCCCGGGCAACTTCGCCGGCGGCGTGCTCGACATCCGCACCGTGCGCTTCCCGCAGCGCTTCACCTTCGAGCTCGAGGCCTCGGTCGGCGCCAACTCGCTCTCGACGTTCCAAGACCGGCTCTCCTACGGAGGCGGCGACACCGACTGGCTCGGCTTCGACGACGGCACGCGCGCCTACCCGCGCATCCCGCGCGATCGTCCCCTCGTCGTCGACGCGCTGCGCGGCACCGCGTACTCGAGCTGGCGGGACATCGAGCCGCTCGCCGAGCAGTTCTCGAACAACTGGCAGTACGAGCGCACCATGGCGCCCCCGAATTTCGGGCTCGGCGCGACCCTCGGCGACTCGCTCGACCTCGGGGGCGGCAACCGCTTCGGGTTCTTGCTCACCGCGTTCTACGACGTCGAGAGCGGGCGCACCGTGGGCCTCAGCCGGCCGCGCCCCAGCCTCGGCGACGCGGGCGAGCTCATCGTCACCAACGACTACGAGCTCGAGACCGGCTCGCTCGACGTCCAGCTCGGCGCGCTCGGCACCGCGAGCCTCGAGCTCGGTCAAGACGACGTGCTCTCTCTGCTCACGATGTTCAACCGGAGCGCGACCGACGAGACCACGCGGACCGTCGGCACGAACTTCGAGCTCGGGATGGGCGAGCCCTCCGAGCGCTGGCAGCTCCAGTACCTCGGGCGCCAGCTCTGGTTCAATCAGCTGCGCGGCGATCACCGCAACATGTTCGGCACGCCGGTGCGCACGCGCTGGAGCCTCTACGGCGCGCACGCAGCTCGCGAGGAGCCGGACCGCCGCACGGTGACCTACGGCGCGCAGGGCGGCGCCACCCGCTGGCTCGACAAGTCGCAGTCGGGCGAGCGCTTCTACAGCGACCTCGCGCAGCTCGACCTCGGCGGCGCGCTCGACGTGCGCTTCCCGCTGTGGAGCGAGGGCTGGGGGACGATCGGCGGCCACGCGCGCTTCACGAACCGCGACTTCGGGATCCGGCGCCTGCGGATGATCCAGGACCCGACGAACACCGATCAGTCCGTGTACCAGGCGTCGGTCTCCGAGCTCTTCGACGCGCAGTCGATCGGCACGATCACGCGCATCCGCGAGTTCACGCGCGGTAACGACAGCTACCACGCCGAGCTCGGCTACTACGCCGCGTACGCGATGCTGGAGACGCCGATCGCGGGGCCGCTGAGCTTCACGGGCGGCGCGCGCTTCGAGGCGCAGTCGCAGCTCGTCGCGTCCGTGAGCCCGTTCGAGACCGCCGAGGACGACGAGGAGGAGAGCCGCACCGACCGCACCGACTTCGACGTCCTGCCCGCGGCGACGCTGCGCCTCGAGCTCGCGGACCGCATGGTCCTGCGCGCGGCCTACGGCATGACGGTCGCGCGCCCGCAGATCCGCGAGCTGGCGCCCTACCAGTACTACGACTTCATCCGGGACGCGAACATCCAAGGAAACCCGGAGCTCGCGCGGACGCTGATCCAGAACGGAGACCTCCGCTGGGAGTGGTTCTTCGGCGAAGGCGAGCTCCTCGCGATCAGCGCGTTCTACAAGTACTTCGATCAGCCGATCGAGCTCCAGATCCTGAGCACGAACGGCGACGCTCAATTCATCAACGCCGACTACGCGCACAACCTCGGCGGCGAGGCCGAGCTCCGCTTCAATTTCCGCAACTTCCACCCCGATCTCTCCTTCCTGACGTTCGGAGCGAACGTCGCGGCGATCTGGTCGACGGTCGAGCTCCCGGCTGCGATGTCCGGGGTGGTGAGCTCCGAGCGGGCCCTGTTCGGCCAGGCGCCGTACGTCGCCAACCTGTCACTCGCCGTTGACGAACCCGCCTCGGGCATCAGCGCATCCCTGGTCTATAACGTCGTCGGCCCCCGCATCGTGGGGGTCGGTACGCGTGCGGGCACCGAGGGGATTCTCCCCAACGTCGTCCGGGATCCCTTCCATTCACTGGACCTCATCCTGGGGTGGCGAGTCGACGACCACCTCCGTTTGAGGCTCAAGCTCAGGAACCTCCTGTTCCAGGAGCAGGACTACCACCAGGGCGACCTGCTCGTGCAGCGCATCAATCCTGGAATGAGCGGGAGCATCGGGGTCCGATACTCGTACTGATTCGCCTAGAAACGAGGACTGACATGAATCGTTGGATGAAGATGGCGCTGGCGTGTGGCCTCGCGGGCGGGCTGATCGGCTGTGACGGGAACGGCGGTACGGACGCGGGCACGACGCCCGGCACGGACGCCGGTGGCATGGGCACCGACGGCGGCGGCGGCGGGTGCACGGAGCCGGTGTTCGTCGAGGGCGAGATCGCCGCCGACACCACGTGGGACGCGTGTGACACCTACGTGCTCGACGGGCGCGTGTACGTCACCGGGGGCTCGACCCTCACCATCCCGGCGGGCACCACGATCCTCGGCGCGCCGGGCGTCGAGGGCGGCTCCGCGCTGCTCGTCACGCGCGGCTCGCGGCTCGTCGCGGTGGGCACCGCGACGGCGCCGATCGTGTTCACCTCGGGCAACCCCGAGGGCGAGCGGGTGACCGGCGACTGGGCGGGCGTGGCGCTCATGGGCTCGGCGACCACCAACGACGGGGCGTGCGTCGATGACGGCAACGCGGCGACCCCCGAGTGCGACGCGCCCGGCTACCTCGAGGACCGCCTCGAGGGCATCGAGGTCGCGGACGACCGCGGCCGCTACGGCGGCACCGACGACGCCTCGGACTGCGGCGACCTCCAGTACGTCCGCATCGAGTTCGCGGGCGCCGAGCTGAGCCCGGACAACGAGCTCAACGGCCTCACCCTCGGCGCGTGCGGGAGCGGCACGACGCTGAGCCACCTCCAGATCCACCGGGGCAAGGACGACGGCGTCGAGTTCTTCGGCGGCACCGCCTCGATCGATCACCTCGTCGTCTCGGGCCCGTCGGACGACGGCCTCGACTGCGACGAGGGCTGGCGCGGCGACGCGCAGTTCGTCGTGATCCACCAGTTCGGCGGGATCGGCGACGCGGCGATCGAGTGCGACAACCTCGGGAGCGACGAGGACGCGACCCCGCGCACCAACCCGCGGCTCTCGAACGTCACGCTCGTCGGCGCCGGCGAAGGCCGCATCGCGGTGATCCGCGAGGGGATGCGCGCCACGATCCGCAACACGGTCGCGGTGGGCTTCGACGGGCCGCCGGACCTGCGCGCAGCGGAGGTCGATCTGACGACGGAGTGGCCGAGCCAGCTCTCGTGGGAGCACGGCTACTTCTTCGAGGCCGGCGCGTGGCCCGTGGAGACCGGCGACGAAGACGACGACGGCGGCTACGACGAGCAGGCGGCGTTCGAGGACGCGGCCCGCAACAACGACTTCACGACCGACCCGATGCTCGCGAGCGAGAGCGCCACGGCGCCGAGCTACCTGCCGGGCGTCGCGCTGCCGGGCGTCGCGCCGAGCTTCGGCGACACGACCGCCGACTTCGCCGGCGCGCTCGAGATGGGCGGCGAGGACTGGCTCGCGGGCTGGACCGCGTTCCCCGCGAACTGACCGACGAGCTCCGCGCTCGCGTCGAGGCCGCCGCTCCTCCGGAACCGGCGGCCTCTTCGTTTCCTCAATCGCGCATGCGGTAGCCGACGCCGCGCACCGTCTCGATGGAGTCGCGCGCGCTCCCGAGCTTCTCGCGCAGCCGCTTCACGTGGGTGTCGACCGTGCGCGTCTCGATCCCGGGCGCGTAGCCCCAGACGCGCTCGAGGAGGTCGTCGCGGCTCTGCACGCGGCCGCGGCGCGAGGCGAGGTCGAACAGCAGCTTGAACTCGAGCGCGGTGAGGGGGACCTCCTCGTCGTCGACGAGCACGCGGTGCCGCGGCACGTCGATCTCGAGCGTCCCGAACACGAGGCGCTCCTCGACGATCTCTTGCCGCGGCCGCGCGCGCCGCAAGACGGCTTGCACCCTCAAGACCACCTCGCGCGGGCTGAAGGGCTTGGTGATGTAGTCGTCGGCGCCGAGCTCGAAGCCGACCACGCGGTCGATCTCCTCGCTGCGGGCCGTGATCATCAGGATCGGGATCTGCTCGGTCGACGGGTCCTTCTTGAGCCGCCGGCAGACCTCGGTGCCCGAGATGTCGGGCAGCATGAGATCGAGGAGCACCACGTCGGGCGGCTGGCGGCGCACCTCGGCGAACGCCGACGCTCCGTCCCGGGCGGTGACCACCGTGTAGCCCGCCTGCTCCAGGTTGTACTCGAGGAGCTCGATGATGTCGGGCTCGTCGTCGACGATGAGGATGCGCTCGGACATGGGGTTCCCGACGATCTCCTACTCGGGCAACAGGCTTGTGACCCCATCGTGTCACGGGGGCAAGATGCACGGGGCGTGCTATGGCCGGGCCCATGGCCCTCTCGGTCGGCATCGTAGGCCTCCCGAACGTCGGGAAGTCCACGCTCTTCAACGCGCTGTCCCGCAAGCAGGCGGAGGCGGCGAACTACGCGTTCTGCACCATCGAGCCGAACGTCGGCGTGGTCCCCGTGCCGGACCCGCGCTTCGACGCGCTGGTCGAGCTGTTCCACCCCGCCAAGGTCGTCCCCGCCACCGTCGACTTCGTCGACATCGCGGGCCTCGTGCGCGGCGCGTCCAAGGGCGAGGGCAAGGGCAACGCGTTCCTCGCGAACATCCGCGAGGCCCACGCGATCGCGCACGTCGTCCGCTGCTTCGAGGACGACAACATCCTCCACGTCGATCACCGCGTCGACCCGCTCGCGGACATGGAGACGATCGAGACCGAGCTCGTCCTCAAGGACCTCGAGACCGCCGAGAAGCGCCTCGATCGCGCGCGCCGCGCGTCCAAGGGCCCGAACGCGATCGAGCGCAAGGCCGTCGAGATCTGCGAGAAGCTCGTGAAGCACCTGGACTCGGGCGCGCTCGCGGCGGGCTTCGATCGGTCCGGGTGCGACGAGGACGAGAAGGCGATCGTGCGCGAGCTGTTCCTCCTCACCGACAAGCCGCTCTTCTACGTCTGCAACGTCTCCGAGGAGCAGCTCGGGGCGCTCGACACCGATCCGCACGTGTCCGCGGTGCGCGCGCGGGCGGCGAAGGTCGGCGCGCCGGTCGTGCCGATCAGCGCGAAGATCGAGAGCGAGATCATGCAGCTCCCCGAGGAGGAGCGCGCGGACTTCCTCGCGTCGGTCGGGCTCGAGGAGCCGGGCCTGCACCAGGTGATCCGCACCGGCTACCGGATGCTCGACATGATCACGTTCTTCACCGCGGGCGATCCCGAGGTCCACGCCTGGACGATCAAGAACGGGACGAAGGCGCCGCAGGCCGCGGGGAAGATCCACAGCGACTTCGAGCGCGGGTTCATCCGCGCCGAGGTGATGTTCTGGGAGGACCTCGTGGCGCTGAAGACCGAGGCCGCGGTGAAGGCCGCCGGCAAGCTCGGGATCGAGGGCAAGGAGTACGTCGTCCGCGACGGCGACGTGATGCACTTCCGCTTCAACGTTTGAGGATGGTCAGCTCGACGCGGACGTCGGGCTTGATCTTCAGGGTCCCGAGCATCGCGGAGTAGGGCTTGAGGCCCCAGTCCGGCTGGTGGAGCGTCGCGGTGACGCGGTCCCCCTCGCGCGCGCAGCGCACGTCGCGCGAGCGCCCGTTCATCGTCAGCCGGCCGCGCACCGCGGCGTCGCTCACCTCCGTCGACTCGAAGCGGATCTCGGGGTGTTTCTTCGAGGCGAGCACCTCGTCCGCGATGATCTCCTCGATCTTGCGCTTGTCTTTGTCGCTCAGGGTGCCCGGAGAGCGGCGCCCCTCGACCACGGCGTCGAGGACCCGGAGCGAGCGCGTGTCGAAGGTCGCGGCGACCGACGCGCCGTCCTCCGCGAGCTCGACGGTGAACCTCCCCACCTCGATCTCGAGATCGTGCGCGACCGCGGAGAGCAGCCCCTCCTTGAAGGTGAACACTCGGCACCGGGCGCGGCTCGCGTCGTACGTCGGCATGGTGGCCGATCATACGCGTGTTATCCTCGGTGCGTAGCGGGTGGCAGATGGGACCCGAGCCCCACGATGGTGTGAAACCTGCGGGATCGCGCCGCTCCAACGCAAGCGGTCGTCACTGGTGTCGACCGCTTCCACCCTGGGAACGCCCTGGCGAGGCCTGACCGCGTGCGGACAGACGCCCCGGGGCGCCGGCTCCGTCGGAGGAGGACTGATACGTGATATCTACCTGTACGAATGGTTCGTGGTACCGAGCTCGGACTCGTCGCCTGGAGGTGAGCCTCACGAGCTGACGCTCCTCCGATGTTCCGGGCAGAGGGCGGCGCGGGCACCATCCCGCGCCGCCTTCGCCATTTCTCTCGGGGCCCGAGACCTTCCGTCGCGCTCGCGCGTCTCGATCCGCCATCGCGAAAGGGGATGCGATGCGACGGACGATCACGATCATGGCTTGGCTCGCGCTCGGAACGAGCGGGTGTGGCGGCGCGACGGTGGCCGAGGAGGGCCGCGACCCCGAGGTGGTCCTCTTGCAGGCCGAGCTCGGCAACGGGTTCGTCTTGGCGGGGGAGGCCTCCGAGGTCGTGACGCGCCTGCGCGTCGAGACGACCTCGCTCGAGAACGCGGCGCGCCCGCCGATCAACCTCGCGCTCGTGATCGACACCTCCGGCTCGATGGAGGGCGACCCCATCGCGGACGCGCGCGCGGCGAGCCTCGATCTGCTCGGCACGCTGCACCCCGAGGATCGCCTCGCGGTCGTCGCGTTCCACTCCGAGACCGAGGTGCTGCTCGAGTCGACCCGCCTCGAGGGCGCGGACCTCGACGAGCT
>JAYRVK010001154.1:0-4308 GCA_041918555.1 Sandaracinaceae bacterium | reverse complement strand
GCCCCTGGTGGCTCTGCGGGGGCCGCGCGCTCGCCGCCGGGGGGCACCCCGCGCCGTGGCGCGCGCGCCCGAGCCCCCCCTTGACGCGCGCGCGCGCCTCGACCGCGAGGGCCTCGAACGTCCCGCGCGCCTGCGTCGGGCTCATGGGGTGGTGGTTCACCACGTCCGCGTAGAGCCAGCCGAGCCGCACCTGCAGGAGCAGCGACAACGTCTCTTGCAATAGCTCGACGAGCCCCTGCTTCGTCTGGGTGCGCCCCGAGCGCGCGAGCGCCTCGAGCCGCTGCTGGACGAACTTGCGCGCGCGCCAGTCGAGGCCGAGCCGCACCGCCGTCACGTCGACGTTGCCCCAGGCGCGGGTCGGGCCGCCGCTCGGCGCGTAGCCGTAGCCGGCCTGCGGACGCACGCGCGACGCGATGCGCGTCGAGCCGCGGGTGATCGTCCAAAGGAACATCGCGATCGCGAGGAGCACGACGATGGAGACGCAGCAGAACGCCCCGCCGCCCCCGCCTCCCCCGCCGCTGTAGTCGCCGGACGACGAGCTCCCGCCCGAGCCCCAGTCGCTCGACCCGCTCGAGCCCCAGTCGCTGCCGCCGCCCCCGCCCCAGTCGCCGCCGCCGCCCCCGCCCCAGTCGCCGCCGCCGCCCCCGCCCCAGTCGCCGCCGCCGCCGGTGTCGCCGCCGCCACCCCAGTCGCCGCCGCCGAAGCTGCCGCCCGTGTCCTGCGCGAGGGCGGAGGACGCAGACGTGAACAGGAGCCCGAGCACCAGGAACGCGATTCGTCGCATGCGGCGCCGATGCTACCCCTTCACGCCGCCCGAGGTCAGCCCGCCGACGAGGTTCTTCTGGAGCGCGTAGAAGAGCGCCATCACCGGCACCGAGACGAGGATCGAGCCAGCCGCGAACGCGCCCCACTGCGCGTCGTACTCGCCCATGTAGCGCTGCAAGACGATCGGCAGGGTGTACGCGTCCTCGCTCGAGAGGAACGTCGCCGCGAGGATGAACTCGTTCCACGCGGTCATGAACGCGAAGAGGGCGGTGATCGCGAGCGCGGGCCGCGCCGCGGGCAGCACCACGCGCACGAACGCGCCGAAGCGCGTCGCGCCGTCGACCATCGCGGCCTCCTCGAGGTCCTTCGGGATCCCCTCGAAGGCGCTCCTCAGCTGGAAGATCGCGAACGGCACCGCGCTCGTCGCGTAGACGAGGACGAGCCCCGTGCGCGTGTCGAGGAGCGAGAGCGCGTCGAGCAAGAGGTAGAGGGGGATCGCCGCGGCGACCCCGGGGAACATCTGCGACGCGAGGAGCGCCCGCGTGCTCGCCCGCGCGCCCACGAAGTCGAAGCGCGCGAGCGCGTAGGCCGCCGGCGTCGCGATCGCGATGGCGGTGAGGCTCGTGGCGATCGCGATCACGAGGGAGTTGGCGAGCTGACGGCCGAAGAGCCACGCGCCCTCGGAGCTCGTCGTCGACACGACCGCCTCGAAGTGCCGGAGCGACGGCGCGGTCGGGATCGGCAGGATCGCGGCCTCGGGCGCGTCGCCGGGCGAGAGCGCGAGCGAGACGACCCACAGGATCGGGTACACCGCGAACGCGACCGCGCCGAGCAGGAGCGCGTGCACGCCGAGCTCGGTGAGCACGCCGGCGACGCCCCGCTCTCGAGGCTCCCCGCTCACGCCCTCGCCTCCCTGCGCGCGGTGAGGCGCGTCCCGATCGAGAGGATCACGAAGATCAGCACCGCGTACGCCGCCGCGTAGCCGTACTGGTTCCCGCGCGTGAACGCCCAGCGATAGGCCTCGGACACGAGGATCTCGGTGCCGCCGTCGGGCTCGCCGCCGCTCACGAGGTAGACGACGTTGAACATGTTGAACGTCCACACCGAGCCCATCGCGACCGCGGGCGCGAGGAACGGCCCGAGGAGCGGGAGCGTGATCGTGCGGAAGCGCTGCCACGCGTTCGCGCCGTCGACCGCGGCCGCCTCGTAGACGTCCTTCGGGATCGAGGTCAGCGCGCCGAGCGTGACGACCATCATGAACGGGAAGCCGAGCCAGACGTTGGTCGCGACGTTCGCGCTGAACGCGGTGAGCCACGTCGCGAACCAGCTCACCGGCTCGACGCCGAGGCTCGCGAGGAGCGTGTTCACCGCGCCGTACTCGAAGTGGAACATGCCGCGCCACGCGAGCGCGGTGACGTAGTTCGGCACCGCCCACGGCAGGATGAGGAGCACGCGGTACACGCCCTTCATCGCGAGGTAGGGCCGGTGCAAGAGCAGCGCGAGCGCGACCCCGATCGCGACGTGCAGGCCCACGTTGAGCGCGGTCCAGAGCACCGTCACGAGGAGCACCAGCCAGAACGAGCCGTGGCCGAGGAGCTCCCCGCCGCGCGCGGAGAGGATGTCAACGTAGTTTGCGACACCCACGAAGTACATGTCGGTGCCGCGGCCCGCGAAGAAGCTCGTCGCGGCGCCGACGGCGAGCGGGAGGATCACCAGCAGCCCGACCGCGACCGCCGCGTGCGCGACGTAGCGGTAGGCGGGCAGCGAGCGCCGGATCGCGCGCCGCAGCTCCGCGGCGCGCAGCCGCCGGATCGACCACGCGACGCCCGCGAGCAGCGCGAGCCCGAGGACCGCGAGGCCCCACGCGGGGGGCGCGGGGTCGGGGAGCGGGCGCGTGACGTCGGCGAAGCGGTGCCCGCCCTCCTCGAGGGCCTCGCGCGCGCCGACCGCTCCGCGGAGCGCCTTGCGGATCGCGCGATCCGCCGGCACGGTGGCCATCCGCAAGTGCGGGTGGGTGGGGGTGACCCGCCCGCGCTCCGCGGCGCGCCGGAACCCGACGAGGAACGCGTCGTCCTCGAGCTCGCGCCACGCGTGGGCGTCGGTGACGACCTGCCGCGCGCGCCGCGCGCGCACGAGCGCGCCCGGGCCCAGCATGAGGAACTCGGCGAAGCGCCGCGCGCCGTCGGGGGCGCTCGCGTGCGCGGCCACGAAGGCGCCCTCGACGGTGACGTAGGGGCGCATCGGCTCGCCGCCCGCGCCGCGCACGATGGGCAGCGGCTGGACGCGCCAGCGGAGCTCGGCCGGGAGATCGGGCGCGAGCCACGGGCCGCTGATCGCGGTCGCCGCGCGCCCGCCCGCGAACATCCGCGTCACGAGCGCGCCGTCGGTCTCGCGCGGGATCACGCCCGCCTCGATCAGCGCGTGCAGCTGCTCGAGCGCGGCCGTCGCGCCGAGGGTGCCGAGGCCCCAGCCGCCGTCGTCGTCGACGAGCCCGCAGCCGTACGCGCCGAAGAGGCCCGAGACCCAGAACGCGCTCTGCGCCTCCATCACGAGCGGGTAGGTCCCGTCCGGGAGCGAGAGGCCCGCCAGGTCCTCGAGCGCGACGATCTCGCCCTCGACGAGCGCGCCGTTGACGTAGAGCGCGGGCGCCTTGAGCGAGAGCGGGTAGCCGCGGAGCGCGCCGTCGATCACGAACGCGGCGCGGTGCGCGGCCTCCACGCGCGCCTCGAACGCCGCGCGATCGGCGGGCGCCACGGCCTCGACGAGGTCCGAGGCCACGTAGCTCGCGACGCGGTCGTGGGTGTCGATGAAGAGGTCCGGGCCGTTGCCCGTCGGGATCGCGGACTCGAGCTTGGACGCGTAGGCCCCGAACGGCTGCGCCACGAGCCGCACGCGGACGTCGCGGTTCGCGGCCATGAACGCCTCTGCCGCAGCGCGCAAACCTTCTTCCTCCTCGCCGCGGTAGGCGTGCCACACCTCCACGCGCTCCTGCGCCGCCGCGGGGATCGCGGACACGAGCCCGAGGCAGAGGGCGGCGATGGACTTCGCGCGGATCATCGCCGTCTACGCGAGCGCGCGCTCCGTCTCGAGGTCGAAGAGGTGCAGCGCGTCCGCGTCGGCCTCGAGGCCGAGCACCTCGCCGACCCGAACGCGCGCCGCGCGCTCGCCCTCGAGGCGCGCGACGAACGGGCGCCCGGCGACCCTCCCGTGCGCGTAGGCCTCGAAGCCCATCGCCTCGACCACCTCGACGCGGAGCTGGATCGCGCCCTCGCCCGCCGAGGCCGCCACGTCGTGCGGGCGGATCCCGAGGAGCGCGCGCTGGGGCACGTCGCGCCGGTCGCGCACCGGCACGCGGAGGCCCTCCGCCACGAGCGCGTCGCCGTCGCGCGCGACCTCGACGAAGTTCATCGAGGGGCTCCCCAGGAACGAGGCCACGAAGCGGCTCGCCGGGCGCCGGTACACCTCGAGCGGCGGCCCCGCCTGCTCGACCTGCCCCGCGCGCAGCACCACGAGCTGATCCGCGAGGGTCATCGCCTCGACCTG
>JAYRVK010001153.1:0-5836 GCA_041918555.1 Sandaracinaceae bacterium | reverse complement strand
TTCGCGCTCGGCGTGCCGTGCGACGACGGCGGGATCGGCGCGTGCCGCGGGACCGGCGCGACGGAGTGCGCGGCCGACGAGCTGACCGTGGAGTGCGCGATCACGATGCCCGGCGCGCTCCCCGGCACCGAGACGTGCAACGGGATGGACGACGACTGCGACGAGGCGATCGACGAGGCGCTCTCGTGCACGACGATGTGCACGCCGACGGGACCCGAGGTCTGCAACGGCGCCGACGACGACTGCAACGGGCTCGTCGACGAGACCGACCCCGCCGTGGGCACGCCCTGCGGCGAGACGATGGGCACCTGCCTGCCCGGCGCGCTCCGGTGCGTCGGCGGGATGCTGATGTGCGTCGGCGGCGTCGGCCCGCGCGACGAGGTGTGCAACGGGCTCGACGACGACTGCGACGGGGTCGGCGACGACATGGCGCCCTGCCCCGCGGAGTCGCTCTGCATCGAGGGCGCGTGCCGCCGGCCGTGCGATCCGCTGATGGAGTTCTCCTGCCCGATCGGCTTCGAGTGCGTGATGCCCGCGGGCGTGAGCGGCACCTACTGCATCCCGACCGCGTGCGCGGAGTGCGCGCCCGGCGAGCGCTGCGTCGAGGACATGTGCGTCGATCCGTGCGCCGGCGTGAGCTGCGATCCGGGCGAGACCTGTGTCAACGGGGATTGCTTGACGTGCCGCGAGCTCGGCTGCCCCGGCGGACAGCTCTGCGTCGGCGGCGCGTGTCAGGACGATCGCTGCGAGGGCGTGCGCTGCGGGAGCACCGAGGCGTGCGTCGACGGGGCGTGCGTCGACGCGTGCGGCGCGGGCGACTGCCCTGCCGGGCAGCGCTGCGCGGCGGGCGGGAGCTGCGAGGACGACCCCTGCGCGGGCGTCGACTGCCCCGGCCGCGTGTGCGTCGAGGGCGTGTGCCGCGCCGCCGCGTGCCGCGGGCCGGGCTGCCCGCGCGGCCAGGTCTGCGCGCCCGGCGCCGGGTGCATCGACGATCCGTGCGCGCTCGTGCGGTGCCCGACCGGGCGCACGTGCGCGGTGTCGACCGACGGCACCGCGCGCTGCGACTCGAGCACGCCGATGCGGCCCGACGCGGGCCCGCCGGAGTTCGTCAGCGGCGGCGGCGGCTGCGCGGTCGGCGCGCGCGGCGGCGGCGCGTGGGCGCTCGCGCTCCTCGCGCTCGCCGCGCTCGTGCGGCGGAGGCGCGCGTGAGGGCGGCGGCGATCGCGATCGCGCTGCTCCTCGCGAGCGGCTGCGAGGAGACGGGCTACTGCATCGCGAACTGCGGCGCGGACGGCAGCGCCGAGGCCGACGCGGCGCTCCCCGACGCCGGCTTCGACGCGGGCATCGCGATGGTCGACGCGGCGGGCTGCGTGCCGATGGACGGCGCGACCGAGCTCTGCAACGAGCTCGACGACGACTGCGACTCGCGGGTCGACGAGGACTTCGACTTCGCGAGCGACCTCTTGAACTGCGGCGAGTGCGGGCTCCAGTGCCGCTTCGAGAACGCCGACGCCATCTGCATGGACGGCGCGTGCGTCGTGACGGGCTGCCTCGACGGCTTCGCGGACCTCGACGACGCGCCGGGCTGCGAGTACGCGTGCCCGGTCTTCCCGACGGTCGCGGAGGACTGCAACGGCTTCGACGACGACTGCGACGGAGAGATCGACGATCCGCTCGAGCTCCCCGCGGCGCCGACGGGCGTCTGCCGCAACACGCCGGGGACGCCGTGCGCCGCGGTCGGGATGATCTGCGCCACGCGCGAGGGCCGCACCACGTGGTTCTGCGACTACCCGCCGGAGGTCGAATTCGATCCGGTGATCCCGAACGGGATCGTGCTCGAGGAGCTGCGCTGCGACGGCTTCGACGGCGACTGCGACGGAGTGCGCGACGACTCCTTCGCGACCCTCGGCGACGTCTGCGACAACGCCGCGCGCGGCGCGTGCCGCGACGTCGGCGCGATCGCGTGCGATCCGGCCGACGACACCGCGGTCCTCTGCGATCTGTCCGCGCTCCCCGACCCCGCGCCGGGCGCGCCGAGCGCGGAGCTCTGCAACGGCCTCGACGACGACTGCGACGGCGTCGTCGACAACAGCGATCCCACGGACCCCGCGCGCGTGATGGACGACATGGTCCACGTGACGCGCGGCGGCCTCGACTTCTGGATCTACCGCCACGAGGCCTCGCGCCCCGGCGCGACCGCCACCGACGGCGGCACGAGCGGCGCGCGCTCGTGCGGGCGCGACGCGGTCCTGCCGTGGACGGAGGTCGGCTTCGCGGAGGCCGAGGCCGCGTGCGCGGCGGCGGGCCATCGCCTGTGCACCGCCGCCGAGTGGCTGGCCGCGTGCCAGGGCGGCGACGGCCGCACGTATCCCTACGGCGCGAGCTACGACGGCGCGACGTGCAACGGCGCCGATCGCGACGCGATCCCCGGCGGCGCGATCGACTCGCGCGTCGAGCCGACCGGCGCGCTCGCGATGTGCGTGAGCCCCGACGGCGCGCTCGACCTCTCGGGCAACGTGAAGGAGTGGACCGACGATCGCCGCGGCGGCGTGTACGTCGTGCGCGGCGGCTCGCGCGAGTCGCCGGCGCTCGGGCTCACGTGCGCGACCGAGCTCTCGCGCGCGACGGCGGACACGATCCTGCCGACCCTCGGCTTCCGCTGCTGCGACGACGACGGGCCGTGACGCGGTAGGACGGTTCTCGCCGAGCTGGGGAGGCCCGCGTCGCTCGGTGCTACGCTGCCCTTCGTGCCGAACGCGCTGCCGAAGCCGTGGACCGTCGAGGACTTCCTCGCCTGGGAGGCGCGCCAGATCGAGCGGCACGAGCTCGTCGATGGAGTCGTCGTCGCGATGGGCGGCGGGACGCTCGCGCACGCGACGATTCGCGACAACGTGACTGGCCTGCTGCGCGCCGCGCTGCGGGGGACGCCGTGCCGCGCGTTCAGCGAGACGGTCAAGATCGTGACCGCCATCCAGAGCACCTACCCGGACATCGTGGTCACGTGCGCGCCGGTGACGCTGACCGACGACCGCGTCCCCGAGCCGAGGGTCATCGTCGAGGTGCTGTCCCGGTCCACCGCGGACCGCGACCGCGGCGCGAAGTGGGTCGGCTACCAGGAGCTGCCTTCGCTCGCGCACTACGTGCTGATCGCGCAGGACGAACGCCGCATCGACTGCTTCACTCGCACCGGCGAGGGCTGGCTCCTGACGGTGATCCGCGCGCCCGATGCGGACCTCTCGCTCTCGGCCATCGCCGTGCGGCTGCCGCTCGATGCGATCTACGCCGACAGCGGCGTCTGACGCGGGCCTACTCGGCCATCTGGAGCGTGAGCGTGCCCCCCCGCGCGGATCGCGGCGTGCGGGACGCGGAACGTCTCGAGGACCTCGCCGTCGAGGCGCACACCGGCGACCGACGGGCGCGCGTCGCTCGCGTCGGGCGCCTCGATCACGAACACGCCGTCGTCGATCGCGAGCTCCGCGCGCGTCGCGAGCGGCGAGCCGATCAGGTAGTCGTCGCCGCCCGCGAGCGGGAAGAAGCCGAGCGTCGTGAAGACGAGCCACGCGCTCAGCGTGCCGGCGTCGTCGTTGCCCGCGAGGCCCGTCGGCCCGTCGCCGTACCAATCGCGCGCGACCCAGCGCACCCAGCGGCCCGCCTCGGCGGGCTCGCCGAGCGCGGTGAACAAGTAGCTCGCGTGGAGGTCCGGCTCGTTCCCGTGCCAGTACCAGGTCGGCGGGAGGAAGTTGCGCCGCTCCGTGAGCGACTGCTCGAAGAAGCGCCGCAGGCGCCCGAGCATCGCGTCGCGGCCGCCCATGTGCGCCGCGAGGCCGTCGACGTCGTGCGGGACGAGCCAGAGGTACTGCCACGCGTTGCCCTCGCTGAAGTAGTCCTGCCACGCGTCCTCGACGAAGTGCTCGAAGAAGCGGCCGTCCTCGTGGCGGCCCGAGAAGAACTGCACCTCCGGATCCCAGGTGTTGCGCCAGTTGCCGGCGCGCTCGCGGTAACGCGCCGCGTGCGCGGTCTCCCCGAGCGCGTCGGCGAGCACGGCCATGGCGGCGTCGGCGTACGCGAACTCGAGCGTCTCGCTCGTGCTCCAGCCGCCCGCCTCGATCGGGACGTAGCCGAGCCGGTCGTAGGTCTCCGCGTTGCCGCGCCCCTCGAACCGCTCGCTCGCCCGGCCGAACGCGCTCCGGTGCAGCGCGTCGTACGCGGTGCGCAGATCGAAGTCGGTGAGCCCCTTCTGCCACGAGTCCGCCATCACGATCGCGGCGGGGTCCCCGATCATGCCGCCCGTGTAGCCGATCCCGCACGGCCAGCGGTCGATCGCGCCGCCGTCTGCGGCCATCGCGGTGAGCGAGCGGAGGAAGTCGAGCTGCACCTCCGGGTACAGCAGCGTCAACAAGGGGTGCAGCGTGCGGTACGTGTCCCACATCGAGAAGTCGGTGTAGTAGCGGTAGCCGACCGCGTCGTGGACCTCCTGATCGAGCCCGCGGTAGCGCCCGTCCACGTCGGTCGCGAGCGTGGGCATGAGGAGCACGTGGTAGAGCGCGGTGTAGAAGCGCCGGAAGTCGTGCTCCTCGCGCGCCTCGATGATCGCGCGGCCGAGCCACTGCTCCCACACCGCCTCGCTGTCCGCCCGCGCCGCGTCGAAGTCGAAGGCGCGCGACTCCGCGGCGAGGTTGGCGCGCGCGCCCGGGACGTCGACGTAGCTGATCGCGACCTCGAGCACGACGCTGCGCCCGCCGCTCGGATCGAAGGTGATCCAAGCGCCCGTACGCCCGCCGGCCGCCTCGGTCCCGCCGTCGGTGAGCACGTCGTCGCGCCACGTGCCGTGGCTCGCGATCGGGCGGTTCGCGCGCGCGACGAACCAGATCGGCTGGCCGCCGAAGCGAGCGGAGTACCCGCCGGTCGTCCGCGCGAAGCCGGTGATCTCGCCGGTGGCCGTGTCAATGTCAATTGCTCCGTCGATCACGGAGTTGTCGCTCGAGAGGCGGTGCCCGACGTCGAAGAGGATCGCCTGCGGGCCCTCGCCGAACGTGTACCGGTGGACCGCCACGCGATCGGTCGAGGTGAGCTCCGCGCGGATCGAACCGCGCTCGAGGGTGACCGCGTAGTAGCCGGGCGAGGCCACCGCGTCGGACCAGCGCGACATGTGGCCGGTCTGATCGGTGAACGCGGGCTCCATCGCGGGCACGGGCATCACGCCGAGGTTCCCGTAGCTCGGCGTGCCGGTCCCGTGCATGCGTGTGTGGCTGAAGCCGTTGATGAAGTCGTCGCTCGCCGCGTAGCCGGCGCAGTGCGTGAACCCCGGCGCGCCGCCCATCTCCTGCGTGTCCGGCCCGGGCCGCACCATCCCGTAAGGGCGCGTCGGGCCCGGGTAGGCGTTGCCGAGGTCGTTGTAGCCGGAGCCGCCGGTCCCGAGGAACGGGTCGACGTGTTGGATGAGCGGCAGCGCGACGCGGCTCGACGGCGGAGGAGGCGGCGGCGGGCCTGCGTCGATCGGCGCGAGCGCGGCGTCGGTGCCCGCGTCGGTCGGCGGGACGGGGTCGGGACACGCGGTGAGGAGGAGACAAGCGAAGGGGACCAGGCGGCGCATCGCGGTCTACGCAATCTACACCCCCGATCCCTGGGGACGGTCCCGACTTGTCGAGCACTCTTCCAACTACGAGTTCGAAATGTTGGGACCGTCCCCAGGGTCCAGGGCCTCCCAGCGGCGCCAGGGGCTCAGAGGGTGTCGATAAATCGATCGAGGCCAGGCCGGCGCGTAGCGCCGGCCGTCGGCCGAGGGGGTCCCCACGCGGAGCGTGGGGAGCGAACGCGCGCACGCGCGTTCGGACGA
>JAYRVK010001152.1:0-14189 GCA_041918555.1 Sandaracinaceae bacterium | reverse complement strand
CGTGCGGCTCTTCCAGGCGACCTCCGAGACGCGCAAGTTCCTCCGGCTGTTCTGGGCCGAAGAGGAGAGCGGGACGTGGGCGCCCGAGCGCATCGAGAGCGTGTACGCGCAGATCAAGTCGCTCGGCCACTCGCCGCTCGCGAAGGTCTTCCACGCGGGCTACGTCGAGCTCGCGCGCCTCACCTCGGGCTCCGTCTCGCGCGAGGGCGTGCTCGACAACATCGAGCGCTCGCTCCGGCGCTCGAGCACGACCGAGATGACCAAGCTCGAGTCGCTCCTCCCGTTCCTCGCGACCACGGGCTCGACGGCGCCCTTCATCGGTCTGCTCGGGACCGTGCTCGGCATCCTCGAGGTCTTCCACCAGCTCGGCGGCACGGGCGACGCGAGCCTCGGCGCGGTGGGGCCGAAGATCGCGGAGGCGCTCTTCGTCACGGCGATCGGGCTGTTCGCGGCGATCCCCGCGGTCATGGCCTACAACTACTTCCTGCGGCGCGTCCGCGTGATGGAGGCCGAGGTGGAGACCTTCGGCAGCGACTTCCTCAACATCGTGAAGCGGCACTTCCTCTAGACGCCCATGGGCATGAGCAGCGGACCCGGCGGCGGACGCGCGCCGCTCAGCGAGATCAACGTGACGCCGCTCGTCGACGTCATGCTGGTGCTGCTCGTGATCTTCATGGTCACCGCGCCGCTGATGACCGCGGGCGTCGAGGTCGATCTCCCCCGCGCCGACGCCGGCGACATGCCGCTCGAGGAGGAGAAGCTGTTGCTCGTGATCGACGCGGACCAGAGCGTGTGGCTCCGCCTCGTGGGGACCGACTCGCCCGACGACCCGCCGACGCTCATCCCGTTCGAGCGCCTGCTCGAGGTGCTGTCGACCAACGCGATCCTGCGGCAGACGCACGAGCTCTACGTGCAGGCCGATCAGGCGGTGAGCTACGGCTTCGTGGCGCAGGTGCTCGCGCTCTGCCGCCAAGCCGGCGTCGAGAAGCTGGGTCTCGTGACCGACCCGCGCGGGGAAGGCCCGGCGACCCCCGCGCGTCCCATGGTCGCCCCCGAGCTCGAGTGAGATGACCCGCGCGCTCTACTACGAACCGACCGACGCACGCCCCGACTCGGGCCTCGTCCCGTTCGAGTGGGTGAGCCCGGCCTCGCTCCTCGGCGGCGCGGCCCTCACCGTGGCGGTGCCCGCGATCACCGGGCTCCTCTTCCTCGTGGTCGTGATCGCCGATCACACGCGCGCGGCGCTCGCGGGAGACGACGCGGACGAGGACCCGCCGGTGCTCCTCGAGGAGGAGGACATCATCGAGGCGCGCTTCGTCCAGCTCGGCCGCGACTTCGAGGACGAGCTGCCGAACCGCGAGGTGCCGATCCTCTCGACGGCCCCCCCCCCTCCGGCGGAGGTCCCGACCGAGGACACGCCGACCGAGCGCGCGGAGCCCCGCGAGCGGCCCGAGACCCCGCCGCCGCCCGACGCGGTCGAGGACGTGCTCGCGCGCATCGGCGACCGCGCGCAGGCCTTCGCCGAGATCGCCGAGCGGCGCGAGCGCGAGGGGAGCCCCGAGGGCATCGAGGAGGGGACGGAGACCGAGGCCACCCCCGGCGACGTCTACCGCGGGCGCCTCTACGCGTTCTTCCGGCGCGGCTGGACCATCCCGACCACGCTCGACCGCGACGAGGCCGCGGGCCTCACCGCGATCGTCGACGTGGCGATCGGCCAGAACCTCGAGATCGTGTCCTTCGGGCTGCGCGCCGGGAGCGGCAACGCGGTGTTCGATCAGTCGATCACCGAGCACCTCACGCGCCTCCAGGCGAGCGACAACCGCGTCCCCCCCCCTCCCGAAGAGGTGGCCGCGCAGTACATCGGCCAGACGATCGCGGTCCGCTTCCACGGCCGCCAGGCGCGCTGAGCGGGCCGAGCTCAGGGCGCGGTCGAGCTGCAGCAGCGGAAGCCGACGTTCGTCAGCTGGTACGTGTTGCTCGCGACGACGAAGTTGAAGTCGCAGTGCAGCGCGGGGCCGGGGTTGTTGAAGCTGCCGCCGCGCATGGGGTTCACGCCGGCCGAGCGGGGCTGGGTCCACTCCCACGCGTTGCCGCTGATGTCCCAGACGCGCGCGCCGCCGCTGAACGGCGCGTAGCAGCTCGGCCGCGACGCGGTCGCGAGCAGCGCGTCGTCGTCGGAGCCGCCGGGCGTCGAGTCGTAGTCGTTCCCGTTGCACGTGCTCGCCTGGTACGTGGTGCACGAGCTCGCGTAGCCGTAGTCGCACGAGCCGCTCGACGACTCGCAGGCGTCGACCCACTCGGCCTCCGTGCAGAGGCGGTAGCCCGCGGCCGCGCACGCCGCCGCGGCCTGCGGCGCGGTGATCTGCGTCCACGGGAGCACGTTCGCGCGCGAGCACGAGCGCGCGTTGTTCGCACCCCCGCTCATCGCCGTCGCGTCGGGGCGGCTGGCCTCGTACGCGTAGACGTAGAGGTTGCTCCGCACCTGGACCATGTCGTCGACCACGTAGCTCGGGTTCGTGCCGGGCGCGCTCCGCGGCTCGTCGGTCGATCCGTCGCAGTCGTTGTCGAAGCCGTCGCAGAGCTCGGGCATCGCCATGCCCGCCGCCGGCGCGTTGCACGCGACGCCGCTCCCCGCCGCGTCGCACGCGATCGTGCCGAACATCTGGCAGCGGCCGGTCCCGTTGCTGCACACGTTGCCGAGGCCGAGCGGCACGAACGGATCGTCCACGACGCCGTCGCAGTCGTTGTCGAGCGTGTCGCAGCTGACCTCGGACGCCTCGAAGGTCGCCGGGTAGTCGCACGTCCAGCCGACCGCCGCGTCGCAGCGCGGCGCGGTGCCGCGGCACACCCCGTTCGGGTTGCAGAAGTTGGTGGGCGGCGTGAGGCCCTCGTCGGTCCGCGTGTCGCAGTCGTCGTCGCGCCCGTTGCAGATCTCGGTGCCGGTCGCGTCGCAGCGGTACTCGCAGCCCGTCGCCGGGTCGCGATCGGCGTCGACGAAGCCGGCGAGGCAGCTCCCCATCACGCACGTGCCGCTCATGCAGGTCGGCACCGCGTTGGCGAACGCGCAGACGCGCCCGCACGTGCCGCAGTTGTTGACGTCCGAGGTGAGGAAGCCCTCGTCGGTCATCGAGTCGCAGTCGTCGTCCACCGAGTTGCAGATCTCGGCCGACGCGCCGACCGCGCCCATGCACTGGATCGCGCCGCCGATGCAGCGCTCGACGCCCGCCGTGCACGCGCCGACGTCGGAGCCGCACGCGGCGCCGCCGCCCGGATCGCCCTCGTCGATCATCCCGTTGCAGTCGTCGTCCGCGCGGTTGCACGCCTCGGTCGGCACCGCGGCCATCGTGCAGTTGTACTCGCAGCCGTCGGCCTCGACGCCGTTGATGTTCCACCAGTCGGCGTCGCAGGCGCCGAGCGTGCAAGCGCCCCCGACGCACGTCGCCGTCGAGCGCGCGAAGGCGCAGGTCCGGCCGCAGCTCCCGCAGTTCATCGGGTCGTTCATGAAGTCGAAGTCCTCGTCGACCGTGCCGTCGCAGTCGTTGTCCGCGCGATCGCACACGCTGTCGTCGACGCCGCTCGTGATGCAGCGGTACTCGCAGCCGTTCTCCACCATGCCGTCGATGTCGTAGCGACCGACGTCGCACGAGGCGATCCCGCAGACCCCGGCGACGCACTCGCCGAAGGCGCCGGGCGGCGCGCACGGCATGCCGCAGCCGCCGCAGTGCTCGAGGTCGGTCATCGTGTCGATGCCCTCGTCGACCACGCCGTCGCAGTTGTCGTCGAGGCCGTTGCAGAACTCGCGCGAGCCGGGGATGCAGCCGTCCGGCGCCGCGTCGGGCGGACCCGCGTCGGTGCCGGGGCCCGCGTCGCCGCTCCCCGTCGCCGCGTCGAAGCCCGCGTCGACGGGCGTCGGCGGCCCGCCGTCGTCACCGCAGTCGCGCAGGCAGAACGCCTCGGTCTCACACCCGCTGGCGAGGAGCGCGAGGAGGGCGCCGAGGAGAGCCGCGAGCCCCGCGCGCTCGCGACCCTCAGGGGCTTTTGGGCGCGAGCGGCTCCGGCGGCGCACGACCAGCCCCAGCGCACCGAGCGCGAGGAGCGCGAGGGGCGCGTCGTTCGCGGGACGCGGCGCCACGCCGCAGCCGCCCGTCGCGACGACCCAGTCGCCGGTGCCCGGGCCCGGCCCGGTGCCGCCGTCCATCCCGCCCATCATCATGCCGGCGTCGGGCACGACCATGGACTCGTCCGTGCACTCGCCGTCTCGGCAGACCTGCATGTCGGGGCAGCGCAGCCCGACGCAGGGATCGATCTCGCACTCGCCGCCGACCGGATCGCAGACGGAGCCCGCGGGGCAGGTCACGCCGTCGCACAGGTCCTCGACGCACTCGCCGTCGGACGGGTTGCAGACCTCGCCGGTCATGCAGCTCACGCCGTCGCACTGGTCTCGCACGCACGTGCCCGCGCTGCAGCGCAGGCCCGGATCGCAGTCGACGTCCGCGCAGCTCCCGATGCACGCGCCCATCCGGCACGCCTCGTCGGGCTCGCAGCTCACGCCCTCGCACGGATCCGTCATGCACGCGCCGGTGACCGTGTCGCAGAGCTGGCCCGACGGGCAGCCGAGGCCGCGGCAGTTGTCGGCGACGCAGCGCCCGAGCGGATCGCGCGGGTTGCACACCGTGCCGTCGGCGCAGACGACGCCGTCGCACGGGAACGTGCACTCGTTGTTCTTGCACACGCAGCTCGAGAGGTCGGTCGAGCCGGGCGCGCAGAGCACCTCGCCGTCGCGCTCGAGGGTCTGCCCCTCGCACGTCGCGGCGTTGCAGGCCTCCGCCACGCAGAAGCACTCGCTGCCCTCGACGCGCGGCGTGCGCCCGGTCGGGCAGATGAAGCCGAACTCGTTCATCTGGCACGCGCCCGCGCACTGGCAGTCGATGCAGCGCGAGTCGCCGGGGCAGAGCGGATCCGGCACCGCCTCGTCGATCATGCCGTCGCAGTCGTTGTCGTCGCAGTCGCAGCGCTCGGGCGCGGCGGGCACCTCGCCGACGCACACCTCGCGGCCGTCGATGCACTCGAGGCCGCCCATCATGCAGATGCCCTCGTCGCTCCCGCACGGGCCGCCGACGGGCAGCGCCTCGTCGATCGGACCGTCGCAGTCGTCGTCGATCCCGTTGCACGTCTCCGGCTCGCCGAGGATCTCGCCGTCGCAGACGATCATCCCCCCGCGGCACACGTTGACGCCGCGCTGGCAGGCGCCCACGTCGGTCCCGCACGGATCGCCGACCCCGAGCCCGTCGTCGATCACGCCGTCGCAGTCGTCGTCGAGCCCGTTGCAGATCTCCATCGTCGGACCGACGCCGCCGGCGCACGTGAGCATCCCCATCACGCAGGCCAGCATTCCGCCCGTGCACTCGCCGGTGTCGTCGCCGCACGCGTCGCCGAGCATCGGATCGTCCTCGTCGATCGCTCCGTCGCAGTCGTTGTCGAACGTGTCGCAGACCTCGGTGCCCGGGCCGACGCCGCCGACGCACGCGCCGTACATCCCCATGATGCAGGTCTCGAGCCCTGGCACGCAGGTCCCGACCATGCTGCCGCAGGGCCGCGTCATCCCATCGGTCACGCCGTCGCAGTCGTTGTCGCGGTTGTCGCAGAGCTCGGGGGAAGGACCGATCCCCGTGCACGCGCCGAAGGCGCCGGCGACGCAGGTCTCGGTGCCGCGCGTGCACTCGCCGACGTCGGTCCCGCACGGTCGACTGATGCCCTCGTCGATGAGCGTGTCGCAGTCGTTGTCGATGTTGTCGCACCGCTCCGCGCCGCTCGGGACGCAGCCCATGCAGATCCCGCCCTCGTCGATGATCGAGTTGCAGTTGTTGTCGAGGCCGTCGCAGATCTCTGCGGGCTCGGGGCCGCACGTGCCGCAGAGGTTCGTGACCTGATCGGTGAGACCGGCGAAGCAGTTGTCGTCGACGGTGTTGCAGGGATCGCCGGGGTTCGTGCAGAGCGTGTTGGTCGTGATCCCGCGGGTGCGATCGCAGTAGCGCTGGAAGCCCTCGTCGACGAGCGTGTCGCAGTCGTTGTCGGCTCCGTCGCAGATCTCGGTGAGGATCGAGTCGGCGACGATGTTGGAGAACGCGAGCGCGAGCGCGTCCTCGTCGGCGGCGCGCTGGGCCATCCCGGTCCCGCCGGACATCGCGATGTCGTCGGCCTGCCCCGCGGTCCCGGGGTCGGTGCCGAAGTAGATCACGTGCGTCTCGATGCGCTCGTTGGGCCCGCCTGCGACCGCCGTGTCGAGGAGCCGGGCGGCCGCGGCCATCGTGTTCGCGAGGTTGTTCGTCGTGTCGCAGCACGGCTCGCCGTCGTGCAGCACGATCACGTAGTAGGGCCGGCAGCCGCGCTGCGGGTCCGTGCGAATCGGGCCGCTCGCGCTCTGGAAGTAGGCCTGCGCGTTGTCGAGCGCGGTGCGGATCGGCGTCGCGCCGCTCGCGGTGAGCTCGGGCGTCCCCGTGAAGTTGATCCACGACAGGATCGTCGCCTGGTTGTCCTCCGCGATCGGCGCGTGGATCACGGTTCCGGTCCCGTACTCGCGGAACGACATCAGCCCGAACACCACGTCGCCGAAGCCGGCGACGACGCGCTGCAGCGCGCACTTGGCGTCGTTGATCCGCGTCCGCGGCCGGCCGCAGCTGTTGTTGCCCGATCCCGTCGAGGAGTCCATCGACCCCGAGTCGTCGAAGATCACCATGAAGTACGGTTTGACCTGCGTGCTCTGCGCCGCCGCAGGCGCCGCGATCCCGAGCACGGCAACGATCGAAAAGGCCCTGAAGAAGCTGCGCATCACGCCTCCGCCACCCAACCGGCTGCAATGTTACACAAATCACGGACGGTTGGGGAGGGGGCTGCGCAGACATCGTACATCGATCGGCGCTGGCCTCGATCCGCTCGGGCCCGCAGACTGCGGGTCGCCATGACCCGAACGAAGCTCGGCCTCGCCGCGTCGACCCTCGCCGCCGCCCTCCTCGCCGCGGCGCTCGCGGTGCCGGTCGTCGGCCAAGAGGCCACGCCCCCGATGTCGACGAGCGAGGACGCGCTGCCCGAGCGCGTCGCGGTGATCGACGTCGATTCGCCGGAGCGATCGCTCTATCGCATCGCCGTGCCGAACCTCCAGGGCGAGCCGTCCCTCGGGCCGCAGGGCGCGAGCGTGCTGCGCAACGACTTCCGGCTCGTCTCGCTCTTCGAGGTGCTCGACGCGCGCTCGTTCATCGCGGACCTCGACGCCGAGGGCCTCGAGGTCGTGCCCGGCGCGTGGACCACCGTCGGCGCGCAGGGCGTGATCAAGGGCGAGGTCACCGTCGAGGGCAGCCAGATCCGCGTGGAGATGCGCTTCTACGAGCTCGCGCGCGGCTCGTCCCCGGCGCTCACGCGCACCTACCGCGGGAGCCGCGCGGAGCTGCGGCAGTTCATGCACGAGTTCGCGAACGCGGTGGTCGAGCTCCTGACCGGGCGCGCGGGCGCCTTCGGCGGGCGGGTCACCTTCGCGCGGCGCCGCAACGTCGGCCGCAAGGACGTGATGGTCGCGAGCTTCGACGGCGATCGTGTGAGCCGCGTCTCGAGCGGCCAGGGGATCGCGATGCTCCCTGCGTTCGGCCGCGGCGGCGTCTGGTACTCGATCCTCACCGACGAGGGCATGTTCATCACGCGCACCGGCATCTCCGAGCGCCCGATCATCGAGGGCGGCGGCCTCAACATGGGCGTGAGCCTCTGCGGCGGGCGCGTCTTCTTCAGCTCGACGCGCGACGGGAACTCCGAGATCTACAGCGCCGACCTCGACGGCGGCGACATCACGCGCCTCACCAACCACCCGGGGATCGACGTGAGCCCGACCTGCGGCGGGCCGGGAGGCCGCGTCGCCTTCGTCTCCACGCGGCACGGGAGCCCGCAGATCTTCTCGATGAGCACGACGGGCGGCGACGTGTCGCGCATCACGTTCCGCGGCGCGCACAACCAGACGCCCGCGTGGTGCACCGGGAGCCCCGACGGGCCGATGCTCGCGTTCACCGGGCGCTCGTCGGGCTTCGACGTGTTCACGGTGAACCTCCGCACGCAGCAGTACACGCGGCTCACGCAGGGGCAGGGGACGAACAAGGACCCGACGTTCAGCCCCGACTGCCGCATGGTCGCGTTCTACTCCTCGCGCGGCGGCATCTTCATCTCGAACCCCGAGGGCCTGAACCAGAACCTCGTGATCCCGGGGCACGCCGAGACGCTGCGCTGGAGCCGCTGACGGGACCGAGCCTCGCCCGTGGCGTAGACTCGCCCGATGGGATGGAGAGTGGGGGGCCTCGCCCTCCTCATGGTCGCGTGCAGCGGGGAGACCCCTGCGCCGCTCGACGGTGGGATCGAGTTCGAC
Source organism: Sandaracinaceae bacterium (assembly GCA_041918555.1). Classification (GTDB taxonomy): domain Bacteria; phylum Myxococcota_A; class Polyangia; order Polyangiales; family Sandaracinaceae; genus JACKEC01. The sequence continues at coordinate 5,788 of JAYRVK010001152.1, read as the reverse complement.
CCGGTCGACGTCGACACCACCGCCCCCGAGGTCGTCGCCGCGGGCCAGGCGCTCGCGATCTCGTGCGTGCTCGTCGACGCGAGCGGCGAGACCTACGCGCCGCCGCCCGAGCTCGATCGCTCGCTCCGCTTCGTGCCGGAGGCGTCGGTCGCGCAGCTCGAGGACGGGACGTGGATCCCGACGCAGGCCGGGCGGCTCGAGGTCGCCTGCACCTTCGACGCGCTGCGCCTCACCGACGCGACGCCCGCGATCGTCGAGGTCGTGCCGGGCGATCCGGCGACCGTCGTGACGCGCCTCGACCTCGACTCGATCGAGGCGGGCGAGCTCGTCGACGTGACGTGCGAGACCTACGACGCGTTCGGCAACCGCATCGAGGACGCGAGCCCCACCGCGCGCGCGGAGCCCGCCGACGAAGGCAACAGCTTCGAGGGCCTCACCGGGCGCTTCGAGCGCGCGGGCGAGTTCACGGTGTACTGCCAGCTCCCCGGCGCGACGAGCCGCGGCGAGACCCTCGAGGTGCGCCCGGGCCTGCCCGCGAGCCTCGTGCTCTCGCGCGTCCCGTTCCAGCCGGTCTACGCGCAGGGCCAGGTCATCGACATCGCGCGCGAGGTGCACGATCGCTTCGGCAACCCGATCCCCGACGCGGTCGCGCCCGTGACGAGCGCGCCGGCCGGGCAGATGCTCGGCGACGGGCGGTTCCGCTACCTCGAGGACGGCCGCTACACGCTGACGGCGCGGGTCGAGCCGCCGACGCAGGACGACGTGCCGCTCGAGCGCTCGACGATCGTGATCGTCGACGGCGACGGCCCCGCGATCCGCTGCGAGTCGCCCTTCGACGGGCAGATCCTCGATCGCACGCCGAGCGGCACGCTCACCTTCAGCGGGCAGGTCGCGGACATCAGCGGCGTGACGAGCGCCGTGGTGAACGGCACGACGGTGCCCGTCAACGCGGTCGGCCGCTTCGAGGCCGAGATCGGGCTCCAGTACGGCATCAACTTCGTCGACGTCTCCGCGACCGACGGCGTCGGCCGCCAGGCGAGCCGGACCTGCGCGTTCCTCGTCGCCGACACGTGGGCGCCCGACGACCGCACCTTCTCGGACACCCTCTCGCTGCGCCTGCGGCAGAACGCGTTCGACGACGTGCTGCGCACCGACGGGCTCGACTCGCTCGCGGACGTGCTCCACACGATGATCAACAGCCGCGAGCTCCGCGACACCATCCACGCGACGCTCAGCGCCAGCCCGACGCTCAAGCCGAGCGGCTGCGACTCGAGCGTGCTCGGCGTCTGCGTGCTGCGCTCCGAGGTGATCTACCGCGACCTCGAGGTGAACGGCCCGAACAGCGTCACGCTGACGCTCGTCGCCGGAGGAATGCAAGTCAACTTGCGGGTGCAGAACCTCCGCGTGCGGATCCGGGTGCGCGGCCACGTCGCGGGGATCCCCTACGACACGGAGGGCTGGGTCACCTTCACCGACGTGTCCGTCCGCGCGATCCTCGACGCGGTGCTCTCGGGCGGCCGCCCGCAGATCCGCGTGCGGTCCGGCTCGGTGACGACGACCGTCGGCGACATCAACACGAGCTTCTCGGGCCTCGACGGCGCGATCCTCGACATCGTCGTCGACCTCTTCAACGGCACCGTCCGCAACATGGTCGCGGGGATGGTGCGCGACTTCGTGACCAACGACGTCAACGACGTGCTCGACGACGTCATCGGGGGCCTGGACGTGTCGAGCCTCGGGACGTCGTTCGCGGTGCCGCGCCTCGACGACGACGCGACCATCCCGCTCACGTTCGGGGTCGGCTTCTCGAGCCTCGACACGAATTCGAGCCGCATGCTCTTCGGGATCGGGACGCGCTTCTTCACGCCGCCGGCCCACGCGCGGCCCACGTACGGCGCGCCGTCCCGCGCGGGGCTCCGCCTGCTCGACGCGGGCGGGAGCGGCTCGACCGCGGTCGCCGTGCACGAGAGCCTGCTCAACCAGGCGCTCCACGCGCTGTGGCGCGGCGGCTTCTTCGACGCGGGGCTCGACTCGAGCACGATCCGCGGGGTCCCCGCGGGGGTGAGCGCGCAGATCGCGACGGGCCTGCCGCCGGTCGCCGAGCTCGACGACTCCGGGCGCGTCCGGATCTCGCTCGGCGCGGTGAGCCTGAACCTCCTCTACCCGGACCTCTTCAGCGAGCCGATCCAGGTCTCGCTCGGCGCGCGCGCGTCGATGCGCGCGACGCTCGTCGGCGAGGACCTCGACTTCGACGACCTCATGATCGAGGAGCTCTACTTCTCGACGGACCTCGCCACGCTCGACCCCGCGACGCGGGACACCATCGAGGGGTTCCTCCGGCGCCTGCTCGAGCGGATCCTGCGGCCGGCGCTCAACGACGCGCTGCCCGCGATCCCGATCCCGAGCTTCACCCTGCCCGCCTCGGTGTCGGCCTACGGCCTGCCGGCGGGCGCGATCCTCGGGATCGTGACGCCCGCGCTCGCGATGGAAGAACCGCACGTCGTGTTGCGGGGGGAGTTCGCGGTCCGATGAGCGCCCGTCCCGTCGTCGCGCTGTGCCTCGCGCTCCTCGCCGCGTGCGACGAGGCGCCGCGCGTCCCCGCCGCGATCATCGTCAACGTCTCGCCCGCGCGGCTCTGGTACCACACGGGCCAGGCCATCCAGCTCGACGCGATGGTCACCGACGCGCTCGACGAGGACCTCGGCGACGCGCCGGTCGTCTGGACCGTCGAGCCCGCCGGGGCCGCGTCGATGGGCGCGCCGCTCGAGGATCCGCGAGACGCCGCGTACACGCTCGACCGCGAGGGGCTCGTCACGTTCACCGGCTGCACCGTCCCGATGGACCCCGAGCTCGAGGAGCCGCTCTGCGACTCCGTGCGCGTGCGCGTCGACGACGGGACGCCGACCCTCGAGCTCGAGACCCCGACGCCCGGCCAGGAGCTCGACGACCCGATGGGGATCGTCGTGCGCGGGTCCGTGGCGGACTCGTCGATGGCCAACGTCTACCTCAACGGAACGCCCGCGAGCGTCGACGAGATGGGTCGCTTCGAGGGCTCGGTGCCGGCGATCTACGGGACGAACCACCTCGTGGTGAGCGCGACCGACGGGCTCACCGACACCGCCGAGGTGGAGATGGACGTGCTCTGGGCCCCCGAGTACGCGCCCGCGCTCGGCCCGGGCGGCACGCCGTACCTGCGGCTCGAGGACGGGCTCGCGCTCTGGCTGGGGCAGGGCTTCTTCGACGACGGCGCGGCGATCGACCCGAGCGCGCGCCCCGTCACGACCCAGGACCTCGCGGACGTGCTCACCCTCGTGATCGGGAACCTCGACGTCGGCTCGTTCATCCCCGACCCCGTCTTCGACAGCCCGCCGTCCTTCACGCTGCGCGTGACCGACGCGGCGATCGGCGAGCCCGAGGTCGAGATCGACGTGACCGACGACGGCGCCGACCTCTTCGTGCGCCTCGGGCGCGTGACCGCGCAGACCTCGGGCGTGCTGATGGTCGAGGGCACGAGCCTGCCGCTGACCGGCACGGTGAGCGGCAGCGCGGTCGCCTTCGCGCACCTCACGATCCGCAAGGTCGACGAGGCCTCGCCGCTCGAGGTCGAGCTGGGCGAGCTCACCGTCGGCCTCGAGAGCGTCGAGGGGATGTTCGTCAGCAACGAGACCGCCGCGGTGTTCCGCCTCGCCGAGGGCCTCTTCCGCACGACCCTCGAGACCGCGCTCGTCGACGCGCTCGAGGACACGCTCGCGGCGAGCGTCCCGGATCTCTTGCGCGACGCGCTGGGCGCGATCGACACCGCGCTCTCGATGCGGATGATCGATCTCGACAGCCCGCCGTTCCCGCCGGTCCAGCTCCAGATCGACGGCCGCATCCGCGAGCTCCGCTCGACCTTCCGGCGCGACCTCGTGGCGACGCTCCGCACCGACGTCGGCACCACGACGCCCTCGGTCCACCCGGAGTCGCGGGGCGTCCCGCGCGCGACCACGCTCCGTCCGCTCCCCTTCGTCAACCAGGGCTCGCTCCAGCTCGGCGTGCGGCTCGATCTCCTCAACGGGCTGCTCCACGCGCTCTGGGCCTCGGGCCTCCTCGAGGTGGACGCGACGAGCCTGCTCCCGGCGAGCGTGTCGGGCCTCGTGAGCGAGGCGCACCTCGTCGGACGAATGCAACCCGTCTTGCGCCCCCCGCGCCCCGACGAGACGGACGTGCTCGTGCTCTCGGTCGGCCAGCTCGAGCTCGCGCTGACCTTCATGGGCGAGCCCGTGCGCTTCGGCATGAGCCTCGACGCGGGCGTCGACATCGACCTCGCCGCCAACCGCATCGCGGTGGATGTCGCCGAGGCGCCTCGCCTTCGCATCTGGACGATCACCGCGCCCTCGAACCCGCGGCTGCTCACACCGGAGACCGTGGAGACGCTGCTCCTCGATCTGTGGCCCACGCTGCGCGAGTCGGTGGTCGGCGGGCTCGCGTTCGAGCTCCCGATCCCGAGCCTCGGGGATCTCGGCGGCATCGCGCCCGAGCTCGCGGGGCTGACCCTCGTGCTCGAGCGGGCCGAGCCGCTGCGCTACCGGCGCGGCGTCCTGGTGATGGAGGGCCGCCTGACGGGCACGCTCCCGTGAGGTCTGGTAGGTTGGCGGGGCGGGCGCGATTGGAGAGATTGGAATGATGCGTACTCACCTTCCCCTCGCGGTGCTCCTCGCGAGCCTCGGGCTCGCCACCACCGCGCACGCTCAGGAGCAGGCGCCGGCCGCCGACCTCGGCCCGACCGGCGTCTTGCGGATCGGCAAGCTCTACACCTTCGGCGGCGGGACGGAGCTGCAGCACGGGTTCGGGCTCGACCTGCGCTACCACGTCTACCCGGACGGCGACGCCGAGGGGCACCTCGGGATCTTCGCGCAGGGCCAGTACGAGCTCGGCGACGCGTGGCGCTTCGCGGGCGGGGTCAGCGCGGGCTGGGGGATGTTCGGCCTCGAGGTCGGCGTCTCGCACCGCACCGAGACCGCGACGATGGCGGGCAGCACGGGCCTGCACATCGGGCAGGCGTTCACCTTCGGGCCGGTGTCGATCGGCGGGCGGCTCGCGATCCCCCTCGTCGACCACGATTCGCAGGGGAGCTCGATGGGGGTGCAGGGGATCGAGGGCGCGCTCGTCCTGCGCCTCGGCTTCGGCTTCACCGTCCACGGCGAGCGGCGGTCGCAGGGCTGCGGCGCGCACCAGGGCGGCGGCGTGCGCAACCCGCACTCGCCCCACGGTCACTGAGCTCGAGCCATGCGATCCGTCGCGCGTGCCCTCTCCCTCGTCGCTGCGCTCTGGACGCTGAGCCTCGCGACCTTCGCCCAGGCCCCCGCGAGCGAGGGCGTGGTCGGCTCGGACGGGCCCGTACGACGACGCCTGATCGCGATCGTCCACACGCGCGACGATCGCGGCCGCGTCTTCTGCGCGATCTGGCGCGGCCGCGAGGGCTACCCGACGCGGCGCGTCCACGCGGTCGGCCAGGCGATGGACCGCACGATCGTCAACCGCCGCGGCGTCTGCATCTTCGACGACGTGACGCCCGGCGAGTACGCGCTCGCGGCGATCCACGACGAGAACGCGAACAACGACCTCGACCGCAACGTCTTCGGCATCCCGAGCGAAGGCACCGGCGCGTCGAACGACGCGCACAACATGTTCGGCCCGCCCGGCTACGACGACGCGCGGTTCCAGTACCCGGCGGACGCCGAGGTCCACCGGATCGCGATCCACATCCACTACTGACGCTGTCGCGAGGGCCGCGCGCTCAAAGGGT
>JAYRVK010001151.1:0-4089 GCA_041918555.1 Sandaracinaceae bacterium | reverse complement strand
GCTCGCGTCGGTGCAGGTCGGCGCCCCGGGTGCGAGCGTGCCCGCGGTGGTCGGCGGCGGCTCCTCGTCACCCCGGCAGGCGCGCGCCGGCTCGCAGCTCGCGACGGCCACGTCGACCTCGTGGTTGGGCGGCGGTGGATCGCGGAACGCGCCGCGCCCCCCGGGCGGGATCGACGCGTGGCGCGTGCAGACCCGCCACGGGCGGCAGGTCCCGCCGCCGTGCGCGGCGCACTCGGCGTCGGTCGCGCACGGCGAGGGCTCGCACCACTGGCCGGCGTGGGACGAGCGCCCGTGCGAGCCCGGCGGGCACGCGGGCGGCCCGTCGATCGCGTCGGCGCGCGCGGGGCTCGGGAGGGCGGCGAGGAGCGTGAGGAGCGTGAGGGATCGCGGCATCGCCGTCGGATGGTCGCACGGCGGCCGGTCCTTGGGTCGCTCGGGGGCGCGGAGGGAGTCACCAGAGACTCGGCGCCCTGCGAGCAGGCGAAGGCGGGGGGCCGGCGAGCGCCCGGGGCGCGGACGCTGGCGCCGGCGGCGCGCCGCCGAGTACCACCCCCTCGAGAACCGCAACGCGCTCTACGTCGCGATCAACCGCCTGCGTCAGGGGCTGCGCGTGCCGTTCCCCGATCGCGTGATCATCGAGCGCGCGAGCGCGGGCTGGCGCCTCGCCGACGGAGTCGACGCCTGCGCCGCGGTCCCCGCACGCCCGTCCGGGGCGTGAGCTCCGCTCACTCCTCCGGCGTCATCGGGCCGAGCCCGCCGTACGCCTCGCGCTGGGCGACGGTGAGCCGGCGCGCCGCCGCGATCTCGCCGAGCACCGTCGCCCCCTCCGTCGCGGTGCGCGGGTACGCGCCCGTCCGATCCACGGTGTAGAGCCCGAAGCGCGGGCCGTAGCCCTCGGCCCACTCGAAGTTGTCCGTCAACGACCAGTGGTAGTAGCCGCGCACGTCCGCGCCCGCGCGCCGCGCGTGCGCGATCTGCTCGAGCGTGCGCACCACGTTCTCGGCGCGCCGCCGCCCCACGTGCGTCGCGATCCCCGCCTCCGACACGGTGAGCGGGAGCGTCGGGTAGCGCGCCGCGTACTCGAGCAGGATCGTCGAGAGCCCCTGCTCCCAATACTCGTAGCGCATGTCGGGGATCCAGTGCGTCGGCTCCGCCGCGTCCATGCACGCGGTGCCCACGCCGAGCGGTGGGAAGCACGGCGTGAGGTCGACCACCGGGAGGATCGCGGGCTGCGTCGTGACCCCCATGCGCGAGTAGTACTGCACGCCGACCCACTCGAGGTCGCTCTGCCACTCGGGGTGCGTCTCGTCGGGATCGCCGTCGAGGTCCGGGTCGAAGGTCCCGTTCCGGATCGAGTCGACCACGAGGAAGTGGTAGACGTACCGCATCCGCTGCGCCGCCTCGACGTCGCGCGCGTTCGTGCTCGGCGCGGCGTTGCGCGCGGGGGCCCAGTCGACGATCGAGAGCGTGATCCCGACCGACGCGGGATCGCCGTCGTCGTCGGCGTCGACCACGTCGCAGCGCTCGAGCGCCTCGCGCATCGCCTCGTGCGCGCGGAGGAAGTTGCGAACGACCTCGAGGAACCGGTCGAAGTCCGAGAACACCAGCTCACGCCCCGGCGGGAACACCTGCCCGGCGCCGTGCGATGCGAAAAGATAGTTGACGGGCTCGTTGAACGTGGCCCACTCGTCGACGCGGTCGCCGAACCGCTCGCCGAGCAGGCACGCGTGCTCGCGGAGCTCCTCGACGATCAGCGCGCCGCCGGCGGGGTCCCCCCAGCCGCAGAGCCACTCGTCGGTCGGCCCGCCCGCGGGGCACGTCTCGAGCATCGCCACGCGGCGTGGATCGTCCACCCAGAGCGGGTTCGAGAAGTGGTGGAGGGTGACCATCGGCCGGATCCCGGCGGTCTCGAGCGCGTCGAGGAAGCCGTCGTAGTGCGCCAGCGCGGGCTCGCTGAGCTGGTTGCGCCGAGGCTCGACGCGCGCCCACTCGATGCTGAAGCGGTAGCTGTCGAGCGACATCGCCTGCATCAGCGCGACGTCCTCGGTCGCGAGCGAGTAGCCGCGCACCGCGTCGCCGATCGGATCCATCCCGCGGCCCATCCCCTCGGGGGGGGGCTGCGTCCACACGTACCAGTCGACCTCGGGGTTCAGGTCCTCGATCTGCGTGGCCGCCGACGCCGCGCCGAAGCGGAAGCTCCCCGCGCCGCCGCTCGACGCGACGGCCCCCATCGGGGGCCAGTCGACGTCCTCGATCGGCCCGGCGTCGGGGAGCGCCGGCCCCGCGTCGGTGCCCGCGTCGGCGGCGCCCCCGTCGAGGCCCGCGTCCGCCGGCGCGGGGCCGTCGCACGCGAAGAGGAACGGAATCAGGAGCGCCGAGAGCTCGCGGCCACGCATGGCTCCTAGGTAGCACGCCTCAGAGGAGCGCGAGGAGCTGCCCCAGCTCGCTCTGGGCCTTCCCGTCCCCGGCCGCGCGCGCCTTCGCGATCCCGTCCTGTGCCCACCTCCGCGCCGCCGCCTCGTCCTCGAGCTCCTGGGCGACCTGCGCCGCCATGAGGTACGTCGGCACGTAGTCGGGGAACCGCGCCGCGACGTCGCCGTACGCGGCGAGCGCCTCCGCGAGGCGCCCGAGCGAGCGCAGCTCCATCGCGCGCGCGTAGTGGTGGAACGGATCGGCGCTGCCGAGGGCGATCATCTTCTCGAGCAGCGCGAGGCGAGCGCTCACGATCGCAGCACTCCGAGGTAAGGCAAGTTGCGGTAGCGCTCGTCGAAGTCGAGGCCGTAGCCGATCACGAACACGTCCTCGATCTCGAAGCCGAGGTAGTCGATCGGCGTCTCGACCTTGCGCCGCGCGGGCTTGCTGAGGAGCGCGGCGAGCTGGACGCTCGCGGGCCGCCGCGTGCGGAGGTTGTCGAGCATGTAGGCCATGGTCAGCCCCGTGTCGACGATGTCCTCGACGACGATCACGGTCTTGCCCTCGATCGAGTGGCTCAGGTCGAGGGTCGTCTGCACCACGCCCGTGGACGCGGTGCCCTCGTAGCTGCGGCACCCGAAGAAGTCGATCGCGAGCGGGAGGTCGATCGCGCGGGCCAGATCCGCCGCGAACACGAAGCTCCCGTTCAGGACGGGGACGAGGACGAGATCCTCGCCGGGGTGGTCCTTCGTGATCGCGGCGCCGAGCTCCTTCACGCGGCGGGCGATCGTGTCGGCGTCGATGAGCGTCTGGATGTCGGGCATGGGCGCCGATCTACCACGACCGGCGCCCTCACAGATCGCGCAGCAGCGCGCTCGCCGACTCGATGGAGCGCGCGACGACCGGACCGAGGCGCGGGAGCAGGGCGCTCAGCGAGAAGAGCGCGATCGCCACGCCGAGCGCCGCGCGGAGCGGCATCGCGTCCATCCACGCCGCGATCGCGGGCGCCACCCGCCCGGCGATCCCGAGCGCGAGCTCCACGGTGACGAACGCCATCGCGGCGGGCGCGAGGAACGCGACCGCGAGCACGAGGGCGTCGGCGGCGATCCGCAGCGCGCCGAGCCCGAACGCCGACAGCTCCGCCGCGCTCGCGGGCACGCCCGCGGGCACGTCGACGAGGCCCTCGGCGAACGCGGCGAGCGCGAGGCGGTGGCCGCCGAGGACGAAGAACAGGACCACCGCCGCCGCGAGGTGGAGCTGACCGAGCGGTGAGCTCCCCGGGCCCGCGCTCCCGCGCCAGCGATCGACGAGCTCACCTGTCCAGCGCAGCGCGTAGAGCGGCGCGCTCACCGCGATGGCGAACGCCGCGCCGACGAGGCCCTCGCGCACGAGCGCCAGCGCGAGCGTCGCCGCGTGCGCGGGGAGCGCGGGGGCGGCCTCGCGCGCGAGCGGCGCGAGCGCCATCGCGAGCACGACCGCGACGGCCACGCGGACGCTCGCGGCGGTGCCGCTCGTCCCGAGCCACGGCGCGAAGAACGCGAGCGGGAGCGTGCGCGCGAGGACGAGCGCGAGCACCGTCGCGGTGGCCGCGGGATCGGGCCCGACGAGCGCCTCCTCGATCACGGCACCAGCGTGGGCAGGGCGGTCCAGAGCTGATCGGTGAACGTCACGAGCTGC
>JAYRVK010001150.1:0-1727 GCA_041918555.1 Sandaracinaceae bacterium | reverse complement strand
TCGGCGTGCTCTTCGCCGCGGCAGGCCGGCTGCGGCGGCACGACGAGGCGGAGCCCTGGCGCCGTCGCGTGATGGACGCGCGCGCCGCCCCGCCCGAGGCCGGCGCGCACGTGGTCGCGCTGTGCCGCGCGGCGACGCTCGCGCTCGCACAGGGAGAGGCGGGGCGCTTCGAGGCCACGCTGGCGCTCGCCGAGCGGATCGCGCGCGAGCGGGCGCCGGGCGACGCGCTCGCCCGGGCGTGGATCGCGACGCTGCGCGCCTCGGAGGCGCTGCGCGCGGGAGATCACGGCGCGTTCGTGGACGGGACCGAGGAGGCCGTGCGCGCCTACGAGGCGGGCGGCGACCTGCGCGACGCGTGCAACCAGCGCGTGCGGCTCGGGAACGGCTACGTCGGGCTCGGCGACGCGGTGCGCGCGATCGACGTGCTCGGCGACGCGCTGGCGGCGGCGCGCCGGATGGGCCTCCGCGTGATCGAGGGCTGGGCGCTCCAGAACCTCGGCCACGCCCTGATGCGCGCGGGGCGCGCCGACGAGGCCCGCGACGCCGAGGAGCGCGCCATCGTGATCGCGCGCGCGCTCGATGACGCGGTGCTCGAGGCCGGCTGCCTGATCTACCGCGCCGAGGCGCGCGCGCCGCGCGACACTCCCGGCGCGATCGCGGACGCGGAGCGCGCGGTGTCGCTCCTCGACGGCGTCCCGGGCTTCCGCGCGGTGGCGAAGGCCGCCCTCGCGAGCGCGCGCCTCGCGGCGGGGGAGACCGAGCCCGCGCTCCGGCTCGCCGCCGAGGCGGTGCGCGAGGCGGCCGGCGCGCCCCTCGAGGAGGGCGAGGCCCTCGTCCACCTCGTCTCGGCCGAGACGCTGCACGCCGCGGGACGCGCCGACGAGGCGCGCGCGGTCGCGGCGAGCGCGATCGCGCGGCTCCACGAGCGCGCGGCGCGCATCACCGACGCGGGCTGGCGCGACTCCTTCCTCCACCGCGTCCCGCACCACGCGCGGCTCGTGGAGCTCGCGTCGTGAGGCGGCGGGTCGCGGCCCTCGCGATCCTCACCGCGATCCCCGCGCTCGCCGCGGCGCAGGACGGCTCGCGCTCCGTGGGCGCGCCGGATCGCGGCCGCCTGGAGAGCGGCGTGCTCCTCCCCGAGTCGGCCCACTATGTGCGGCTCTCGGGAGACGGAACGCAGTGGGGCACCGAGGAGCTCGTCGGCCTGCTCCAGCGCGCCGCCGCGCGCCACCAGGCGACCGAGCCCGGGCCCCGCCTCCTGTTCGGCTCGGTGTCGCGGCGGGGCGGCGGCCGGCTCCCGCCGCACGACTCCCACCAGAGCGGCCGCGACGCCGACGTCTCGATGTTCGTCACGGACCTCGACGGCGCGTCCGTCGAGCCGAGCCGGTTCGTAGAGCTGGCGCGGGACGGCACCTGCGGCTTCGCCGATCGCAACACGTTTTGCCTCGATCCACGCCGCACGTTCCTCTTCCTCGCAGCCCTGCTCGAGGACGAGCTCGTCCGCGTGCGCTTCGTCCTGATCGCGGCCGACCTCCGGCAGCTCGTGCTCGCCGCGGGGCGCCGGGCCGACGTCACCGACGAGCTGCTCCGGCGCGTGGAGGAGGTCACCGCGCTGCGCGAGGGGAGCGCGTCGCACCGCAGCCACCTCCACGTGCGCATCGAGTGCCCCGAGGCCGACCGCGGCTGCAGCGGGTGAGCTCACGACGTGTCGATGAATCGATCGAGGC
>JAYRVK010001149.1:0-2141 GCA_041918555.1 Sandaracinaceae bacterium | reverse complement strand
GCCACGCGCCGCTCGCGCAGCGCGGGCTCATGCGCGAGTACCGCGAGTGGTTCCGCACGCGGCGCCGCCCGATCTGGTGAGCGCGCTCGGGGGGGTGCACTCGCTCGATCGAGGCCAGGCCGGCGCGCAGCGCCGGCCGTCGGCCGAGGGGGACCCACGCGCAGCGTGGGGAGCGAACGCGGCGCCGCCGCGTTCGAACGAGGGGCGGGGGCCCCGTTGGGCTCCGCCCGACGGGGGAGGGGCGCGCGCAGCGCCCCTCGAAAACTGGCTACCATGCGCGCGGTGCGGAGCTTCGACACCGACTCGCTCGACGCGATCATCACCGGGGTCGGCTGGCTCGTCGGGCTCTCGATGGTGCTCGTCGGCGGCTCGATCGTCGGCTTCGCGTTCTGGTGGGCGCGCGCGCTCGAGGCGCCGGGCCTCGGCAAGCTCGCGCTGCGCGCGGTCCCGAGCTGGGCCGGGATCCTCCTCGTGAGCTCCGGCGCCGCCGGCATCGCGGTCGGGACCGAGGCCGCGCTCGGGTATCCGTTCGGCGCGAGCTCGGGGGGGCTCGTGCTCTTCGCGTACCTCCTGGGCCTGCGCCTCGCGACCTGGGAGCTCGCGCTCGCGCACGGGCTCCTCCGCCAGCTCGCCGCGCGGACCGGCGCGGGCCTCCACGCCGCGTGCGCGGGGCTGTGCGGCGCGGCGCTCGGCGGGGCGTGGCTGCTCCTGTGCGCCCACTCGTTCATCTGCTTCGTCGTCGGGCTGAACATGGCCTTCGGCGGCTGAGGTATCTTCTCGTTCGTGACGACGCTTCGATGGACGCTCTTCGCGCTCGCGCTCCTCGCCCTCGGCTGCGACTCGACCGGGATGCCCGACGGCGGGCCCGGCGTGTCGTGCACCGACGGCGTGCGGAACCAGGACGAGACCGACACCGACTGCGGCGGCACCTGCGGCGCGACGTGCACGCCCGGCCAGATGTGCGGGTTCATGTCCGACTGCACCACCGCGAACTGCCGCGACGGCCGGTGCATCGCCGACGGCACCTGCTCGGACGGCGAGCGCAACGGCACCGAGACCGACGTCGACTGCGGCGGGACGCGCTGCACGCCCTGCGAGGACGGCGCGAGGTGCTCGCGCGGCGCGGACTGCGCCTCGAACATCTGCACGCCGACCGGCGTGTGCATGGGCGGCGTGTGCGGCGACGGCTTCCAGAACGCCGGGGAGGAGGAGTGCGACGGGGACGGGATGGGCGAGGGCGGCGAGAGCGCGACCTGCGATCCCGACTGCACGGCGCCGGCGTGCAACGACGGCTACGTGAACGCGAGCGCGGGCGAGGACTGCGAGGAGAGCGGCGTCGAGACCGCGGACTGCGATCCCGACTGCACCTCGCCGCTCTGCGGCGACGGCTACCACAACGTGATGGCCGGCGAGTTCTGCGACATGGGCGCGGCGTCGGCGACCTGCGACCTCGACTGCACCGAGGCGAGCTGCGGCGACGGCACGATCAACCTCGTGGCGGGCGAGCAGTGCGACGGGAACGGCGCGGGGGTCGGCGGCGAGACGCCGACGTGCGACGTCGACTGCACGACGAACGCGTGCGGCGACGGCGTGCTCAACGAGCTCGCGGGCGAGGAGTGCGACGACGGGAACACGAGCGACGGGGATCGCTGCTCGAGCGTGTGCCTCGGCCCCGCGAGCGTGAACGTCGAGGACGCGCAGACCTTCGACACGGACACCGGCGAGCTCGCCGGGACGCCGCTCCCCGGGTGGGACGCGGGAACGCGCGTGCTGAGCGTCGGCAACCTCCGCATCCCGCGGACCGCGCGCCTGAACGTCGTGGGCAGCCACCCGTTCCGCGTCGAGGCGTCGAACGACGTGATCATCGAGGGCGTGCTCGACGCCTCGGGCCAGGACGGCGGGAATGGCGAGTGCGACCTCGCGGGCCCGCCCGGCGGTGCGGGCGGGCCGGGAGGCCAGGCCGGCGGCGCGGGGGGGGGGAGTCGGAGCAGCACCGACGGCGCCGCGGGCGACGGGCCGGGTGCGGGCACGCCTGGGCGCGTCGATCGCGCGGGCGGCGGCGGCGCGGGCCACGCGAGCGACGGCATGGACGGCGTGCTCGGCGCGATGAGCGTCGGCGGCGCGCGGGGCCGCGGCGGATC
>JAYRVK010001148.1:0-2680 GCA_041918555.1 Sandaracinaceae bacterium | reverse complement strand
GGCACCGGCGCGCGCAGCCCCCTCGGCCGATCAGAATTCCAGGACACCGCGCCTCCCGGGATCCTCGGGCCGCGGGCGACGCACCGGCGGGCTCGTCTCCGTCGCCGGCGCGGTCGGCTCGCGCCGCGCCTCGCGGCGGGGCACCGGGCTCAGCGCCGCGCTCGTCTGCGCGTCCGCGACGAGCGCGACCTCCTGTCGCAGCGTCTCGTACCCCTCGAGCCGCAGCTCGAAGACCATCGGCGCCTCCGCGCGGGGGAGCGGGGTCGAGAAGGGCGTGACCCCGAGGCGGGCCGGCGCGCCCTCGCGCCACACCTCGGCGCCGGGCGGCTCGGAGGTGAACGTGATGGTGACCGTCGCCGGGGCCTCGACGCCCTCCGGGATCGGCGCCGGGACGGGCGCGGGCGCGGGCACGGGATCGGGCGCGGCCCGCTCGGCGACGGGCGCGGGCGGCGCCGCGCTCGGCCAGAGCGCCCAGGCCGCGCCCGCCGCGCCGAGGCCCACGAAGAAGATCCCCGCGAGCGCGATCGCGGCCCAGGGTCTGCGCGCCTTCTTCGCAGGCGCGGGGAGCGCGCGCGGTGCATACGCGGTCGGCCCGAAGCCGTCGGCCCCGATCGCCGCGAGCTCCGCCTCGATGTGCTCCATGCTCGCCGGCCGCAGCGTCGGGTCCTTGGCGAGGCACCGCATGATGAGCTCTTCGAGCCGGGTCGGGATCGGCTGCGGCAGCCTCTCGATCGACGACGGCGGCCGCGGCTCCTCGGTCGCGTGCGCGACCACGAACTCCCCGAGCGTCTCACCCGCGAAGGGCAGAGCGCCGGTGAGCAGCTCGTAGAGGATCACGCCGAACGCGTAGATGTCGGTGCGGAGGTCGACGGGCCGCCCGAGCGCCTGCTCGGGCGACATGTACGCGGGCGTGCCGAGCACCGTCCCCGCGGCGGTGGTGTGGCCGCTCCGGACGCGCACGTCGTCGCCGAGCTTGGCCACGCCGAAGTCGAGCACCTTCACGAAGTCGGCCTGGCCCGATCGTTCGGTGAGAAACACGTTGTCGGGCTTGAGGTCGCGGTGGACGATCCCCGCGCGGTGCGCCGCCGCGAGCGCGCTCGCGACCTGGCGCATGATCGCGATGATCCGCTCGGGGGGGATCGCGACGTCGCGCTCGAGCACCATGCCGAGGTCCTCGCCGCGGAGGAGCTCCATGATGAGGTAGGCGCCGTCCCGCGGGTCCTCTACGAAGTCGGTGATCTCGACGATGTTCTCGTGCGCGATCTGGTTGGCCGCGCGCGCCTCGTCGAAGAAGCGGCTCACCACGTCGCGGCTCGCCGAGTACTCGGAGCGCAGCTTCTTCAGCGCGACCTTGCGGCCGAGCTTCACGTGGTCGGCGAGGTAGACCTCCCCGATCCCGCCGACCCCGAGGACCTGCTCGATCCGGTAGTTGCCGACCTCGGCGCCCGGCGCGAGGAGCCCCGCCGTGTCGTCGTCCGCGAGCCGGCCCGCGATCGGCGTGCGCGCGGCGTGCTGCCCGCCCGGCTGGATCGCGCTGACGCCCGCCTCGCTGCAGCTGCTACACACCGAGCGGTGCGGCAGGCACGGCGCCCCGCAGCGACTGCAGGCGCGCGATGGGTTGGTGCGCTCCGGGCTCGTGGTCCGCGACAAAGAGAAGCTCCCGCCCTCGATGCCCGAGTGTACGGGACCGACCCCGGCGGGATCAAAGCGGCGGCGCACTTTTTCAGGTCGCTACGCGAGGTAGTGGAGCCCGAGGTAGAACCCCGCCCCGAGCGCCGCGCCGGAGAACGCGGCCGCGACGAACCACGGCCAGTGCCGGCGCGGCCGCGGCGCGGCGGCGGCCGGCGGGCGCACCGACACCGGGACGAACCGGCCGGCCCACTCGGCAGACGACATCGGCGCCTCGACCTCGACCTCGACGTCGGCGGCCGCGTCCTCGAGGGGGAGCACCTCGGTCGGCTCGCACGGCGGCCACACCGGGGGCGCCCCATGGGACGTCGCCGCGTCACACGGGGCCTGCGCGGCGAGCGTCCGGTAGTACGCGAGCTCGAGCTCGAGGGTGGGCTTGGTCGGGATCTTGTCGAACGCGAGCCCCGCGACGCACACGGGATGGGGGGAGAGGCCCATGATCGTGGCCTTCTGGCTCGCGATCCGGCGGGGAGAGGGCGCCGGGGGGGCGTCCTCGAACGAGGGCTGAGCGTCCATGCGAATCGTGGTGTCGGGGTCGGCCATGCCGCGGCTCATCGCACGCGGTGGGCCAATATCTCTTGACCGGCGCGCCCCCGCGCGGAGATCAAAGACGCATGCAGAAGCCCACGCTCGTCGGCGACCTGATGTCCACCGACCTCTACACGCTGTCGGAGGACGCGGACTTCACCGACGCCAACCAGATCATGAAGCTCGAGCGCGTGCGGCACATCCCGGTGCTGCGGGGCCGGAAGCTCGTCGGCCTCGTGACGCACCGCGATCTCCTCGGCGCGCAGGCGACGCTCTTGCTGGCGGCCTCGGACGCGGCGGCCTCGGACGAGGACCGCGTCGTCTCGGTGACCGTCGGCGACATCATGAGCGAGGCGCTGCTCACCTGTCGTCCGAACGAGCCCGCGGACGACGCCGCGCGCCTGATGCTCGACACGAAGATCGGCTGCATGCTCGTGGTCGAGGACGAAGAGCTCGTCGGGAT
>JAYRVK010001147.1:0-1500 GCA_041918555.1 Sandaracinaceae bacterium | reverse complement strand
GAGAAGAGGTGATAGACCGCGATCATCGGCTCGACGCCGCCCGCGCTCGCGAGGATCGCGGAGAGGATCGCGCGCCGATCGCGCCACGTCGGGGCCTCGCAGTCGGCGACCGCGTCGCGGTAGACGCCGGCCCAGCCGCTCGGTCCCCCCGCCGCGGCGAGGCGCTCGCGCCAGAGCTCCTCGCGGTCGGCGAGGTCGAGGCGTGACGCGTCCGAGCAATGCCTCCGCACGTGGTCGGCGGGGCGCTCGGTCGTCGTGCGCACGGTGATCGTCGTGGCGTACGTCCCACCCGCGTTGGGGTCGAAGTCGCCGTCCTCGAAGTACGGGTTCGCGCGGAACCCGCGGGCGACGCCGCTGCCCCGGGTCTCCGGGGCCGCCGCGTACGGATCGAGGAGGCCGTCGTCGGCCTCGGCGTGATCCAGGCGCGCGGTCGTCGCGTCGGTCGGCCGCTGCTGGCCCTGCGCCTCGTCCTCCGCGCCCAGCATCCGCATCGGCCGCGGGGCCGCGCGGCGCGAGCGCTCCTCCGCCAGCTCCTGCATCGGCGCGGGCTCCCCGGGCGCGATCGCGCCACCACCGCCGCTGCCGTAGCCGTAGCCGCTCCCGCCCGTCGGTCCCCTCGCGGCGCCGCCGCCGATCGCGCCGAGGTCGCCGAGCCCGAACGCTTGCCCTTCGCCGCCCCCCCCCGGGGCCTCGCCTCCGAACGCGGTCGCCCCGGTCGACGGCGTGGTGGGCATCGGGGCGGCCGTCGTCGCCGGCTGTGCGGGCGGCGACGGCGGCGCCATCGGCTCGTTGGCCGGCGCGGGATCCATCGACGGGATCTCGGCCATCGCCTCCTCCGCCGCGGGCATCGGCTCGCCGGACTGCGCGGTCGGCGAGCTCGGCGTCAGCTGGCTCCCGACGGCGACGGGCGCCTCGTCCGACGAGGAGCAGCCCGCGAGCGCGAGCGGCCCGAGCGCGACCGTGAAGATCGCCTCGAGCCCGCTCGGCTCGGCGCGCCGCGCGAGATCGATCTCCTCGTGGAGATCGGGCCGATCGATCCAGCGCAGGCCCATCGGGCCATAGCCGTTGAGCTCCGCCGCGCTCGGCACGTAGTAGCTCGAGAACGGCGTGATCAGCCCGTAGCGCACGCCGAGCTCCGCGACCTCCTCGCGCCCCGCGCCGTCGAGCAGGAGCTGCCGCAGCCGCTCGCCCGCCCAACGCAGGCGCAGGTCCGTCGACTGCTCGGTGGCCTCCGTCTGGATCGGGATGTCTTCGTCGAAGGGCGCGCCGGCGATCGTCCCGTGCACGCGCACGGTCCCGGGGGTCGCCTCGCGGATCCGCCCGCTCACCGAGAGGATCTCGCCCTCGACCACGTCGACGGGCCGGCGCGGGTACACGTTCTCGATCCCGTCGCCGAGCTCCACCGTCACGCGCTGCGCGACCGGCCGCGTCGCGTGACCGAGCACGCGCAGCGCCGCGTCGGCCGCGGCGGAGCGCTCCTCGACGCGCAGCGCGAGCCCG
>JAYRVK010001146.1:0-19056 GCA_041918555.1 Sandaracinaceae bacterium | reverse complement strand
GCTCCGCGTGGGGACCCCCTCGCCCGACGGCCGGCGCCTCGCGCCGACCTGGGCTCGATCGATCCATCGACGCTCCGCGGATACTCGACGGGGCGCGCAGCCCCCTCGGAAAATCAGCGGACGATCTTGAGGCGCTTGGGGCCCTCGCCCTTGGGCGCCTTCTCGCCGCCGGTGCGCTCGAAGTGGCGCTTCGCGATGGCCTCGGTCAGCGCCTCGGCCGCGGCGAGGAAGCCGCGCGCGGCCTCGGAGCTCGGCGCGGCCTGCACGACCGGCATGCCCTCGTCGCCCCACTTGCGCACGTCGTTGTGCATCGGGATCTGCGCGAGGAGCGGGGCCTTCGCGAAGTCCGCGACCTTCTGCCCCCCCCCCGAGCCGAAGAGCTCGTGCTTCACGCCCGCGGTGTCGACGAACCAGCTCATGTTCTCGATCACGCCGAGGATCGGGAGGTTGAGCTTGGTGCACATCGAGACCGACTTGTAGACGTCCTGGAGCGCGACCTCCTGCGGGGTCGTCACGATCACCACGCCGGTGACCTTGAGCTGCTGCGCCATCGTCAGCGCCACGTCGCCCGTGCCGGGCGGCAGGTCGAGCACCAGGTAGTCGAGCTCGCCCCACGACACGTCCTCGAGGAACTGCTTGAGCGCGCCGTGGAGCATCGGGCCACGCCACACCACGGCCTGCTTGGGATCCTCGAGGAGGAACCCGATCGACATCAGCGGCACCCCGAAGCGCGACAGCGGCTTGATGCGCTTTCCGTCCTCGCTCACCGGGTTCCCGTCGACGCCCATCATCGTCGGGATCGACGGGCCGTAGATGTCCGCGTCGAGGAGCCCGACGCGCGTGCCCATCGCCTTGAGCGCGAGAGTCAAGTTGACGGCGGTGGTGCTCTTGCCGACCCCGCCCTTGCCGCTCATCACGAGGATCACGTTCTTCACGCCGGGGATCGGGTCACCGCCCATCACCTCGCGCGTCGGCACCACCGTCTCGACGATCAGCTCGATCCCCGGGACCGCGCGCTCGACGGCCGCGCGCACGCGCGCGTGCACGGCGGGGCTCGGGCTCGAGATCTTCGCGGTCGCGCGCACGACGCCGCCCTCGATCGAGACGCCGGCCAGCGTGCCGATCTCGAGCATCGGCTTGTCGAACACGGGATCGATCACGGAGGCGAGGGCGGTCTTCGCCGCCCCGAGGGCGTCGTCGCTCATCGGGCTCACGTAGATTTGCGGGGGCCCCGCGTCAAGCCGTGGTCACGTCGCGCGCTCCGCGCGAGACGCTATGCTGGCTCCCGTGCGTGGTCACGGCTGGTGGCTCGGTGCGCTCCTCGCGTGCGTCGCCTGCGACGGCGGCGAGGTGATCCTCGCCGTGCAGGTGCGCACCGACCTGCGACCGGGTCGCGACTTCACGGCCGTGCTCGTGACCCAGGGGGCGACGCGGCTCTACACGGACGCCGCCGACCACCGCGCGTGGGGGGAGGGCGTGCGCGTCGCCGAGCTCACCGGCCTCGAGCCGGGTCGCCTCGCGCTCGAGGTCGCCGCGCTCGGTCCGGACGGGGAGGCCGTCGTCGCGCGTCGCGTGGGCGTGGAGCTGCGCGGGGGCGTGGAGGTGGTGACCGTGCTGTTGACCCGCTCGTGCGGCGGCGTCGTGTGCCCGGCGGCCGGCGACCTACCGGAGCAGACCGCCTGTGCGGCCGGCCGCTGCGTCGAGGAGGACTGCGTCGGCGAGCGCGCCGAGGCCTGCGGTCCGCCCGAGTGCGCGAGCGACACTGACTGCGGCGCGGGCGGCGCGTGCACCGCCGACCGTTGCGTGGGCGGCCTCTGCTTCCGCTCCCCGGACCACGACGCCTGCGCGCCGAGCGAGCTGTGCGACGTCGTCGCCGGCTGCGTCCCGATCGAGCCCGGCGCGCTCTCCCCGCGCGGGACCGGGCACGCGCTCCTCGGCCTCGCGTGGGGAGCCGAGGGCGGCGCGATCCTGCGCGTCGACCTCGCGAGCGAGCGCGTCGAGGAGCTCAGCGCGTTCGCGTACGCCGCGCTCGGCATGGACGCGGCCACGCCCGCCTTCGTCGCGGGCGCCTCGGCGTCGCCGAGCGGCCGGTGGGTCGTCTTCGTCGGCCGCGACTACGGGCTCTACCGGGTGGACGTCGACGGCGTGGAGCCGGTGCTGCGGATCCCGCCCGAGCCGACCTTCTTCGACTACCACGGCTCCGCGATCGCCGACGACGGCCACACCATCGTCGCGCTCGACTCGCTCCCCGACGGCTGGGGGCTCGTCGTGTTGACCGAGAGCGCAGGCGCGTTCGCGGTGAGCGCGACGCTCGACCGGCCTCTGCCCTACAGTCACTCGCCGAGGTGGCGCGGCGACGAGGTGGTCTTCGCGTGCTCGGACGACCCGTACTTCGGCGCCGGAGTCTGCGCCGCGGATCTCGCCGGGGCCGCGGCGCGGATGCTCCATCCGCCGCCGAGCGAGCCCTCGACTTTCGTCAGCGGTCCCGCGGTCGAGCCCACGGGCGACGTGCTCGTCGGGAGCGAGGCGCCGGGGGCGGGCGGCACCGACATCCTGCGGATCCCCGCGGAGGGGGGGACCGCGACGGTGCTGGCGTCGTCGGGTCCCGCGGTCGGACCGTGCGCGCTCTCCGACGGCCGATGGCTCGTCCTCGCGAGCGCGGCCCCGCCGCTCCGGCTCCGCGTGATGCGCGCGGACGGCGTGATGGAGCGGGAGCTCGCGCTCGACGACGCGGTGCGCCCCGGCGCCACCGTCGCGCACCTCGCCGGCTGCTCGCCCTGAGCGACGCGCCGCGTCGAGGCGTGCTATCTCCGGCGGCGTGACGGTCCCGTCCCGGCCACGCCTCACCGATCGCGTCGTCTGCCGCCGCCACCTCGGCGACGAGGACGTGGTGGTCCTGCACGACCACGCCTCGCGCCACGTGATGCGCATCCTCCCGGTGCAGTGGCAGGTGCTCGCGCTCGCCGACGGCACGCGCGATCTCGAGGGGGTCGTGCTCGCGGCGCAGGCGCGCGGGATCACGGCCGCGGTCTCCGACGTGGCGGAGTTCCTCGGTCACCTCGCCGAGAAGGGGATGCTCGCGGACGGACCGACCGAGCCCGTCGAGAGCGAGGATCCCGACGCGGACATTCTCGACGCGCCGCTCGATCCGATCGAGGGCTGGACCTTCGCGTGCAGCGGGCGCGGCGTGTGCTGCGAGATCTTCCCGACGATCCTGTTCACGGCGCACGAGGCGAGCCGCGCGATGGTGCTCCTCGAGGACGAGCCGCACGATTTCTACCCCCAGGTCGGCGTCCCGCGCGAGGACGGCGCGGTCGCGCCGATCCTGATCGAGGGGCGCTGCCGCTACCTCGCGGACGATCGCAAGTGCGCGCTCCACGCGCGCGGCGGCTCGGCCTCGAAGCCCGCGGGGTGCCGCGCGTTCCCGATGCAGTCGGTGTGGGACGGCGAGCGCGTGCGCGCGGCGTTCGCGTTCGAGTGCGCGTGCGTCGTCGACGGGATCGGCGCGGCCGGCGGCCTGCGTGCGGTGCCCGAGGGCGCGCGCGTGCTCGGCGATCTGCCGCGCCCGACGCGCGTCGGGCGCTTGCCGGATCGCGTCTCGCTCGACGGCGCGCGCTCCGCGGAGCGCGACGCGGTGCGCGACTTCCATCGCGCGCTCGCGGCGATGGACGCGCCCGCCGACGTGGCGCGTGGGCTGTGGGCGCTCGGCGGCTCGATCGCGGCGGGTGCCCTAGCGGCCGAGGCGTACCGCGGCGAGGCGCCGATCGACGAGGCCGCGGTCCAGGTGCTCCTCGCCCGGCTCCGCGCGAGCGTGTCCGCGTGGCGCGAGCCGCTCGCCGCGTTCCGCACGGAGCGCGACCTCACGCGCCGTGCGCTCGACTGGATGGTCGCGGCCGCGGATCGCATCGCCGCGCGTGGGCTGCCCGCGGCGCCTCCTCGCGCGTCGCGCGCCGCCGAGGTCGAGGCCTTCTACGTCCGCAGTGCGGCCTTCGCCTACCGCGACGCGCTCGGGACGCTCCCGCTCGCGACGGCGCTCGCTGTGCGCGCGCTCCGGGTGTGGCTCGCGCGTGCGATCGCCGAGGCGCCGCCCGACGATCCGCGCGCGGCCGAGCCGCTCACCCTCGTCGAGGTGGTGTTCCGCGCCGCGGGCCTCGACGCGTTCGCCGTCACTTGATGTTGCCCATCGCGGGCGAGCTGAACCAGATGAAGGACTTGCCCCCGACCTTGCAGTTGGGGCAGCCCATGAGCGCCTGCATCCGACCGGCGATCACGCCGGTGATGATGTCCTTCTTGGGGTTGCTCGGCGGGAGGTCGCCGACGCCCGCGTTGTTGCCCTTGATGCCGGAGAAGATCGAGTCCGTGTTCGGCACCTTGCCGCCCTTGTGCTTCACGTTGGCGACCGGAGCTTCGTCGATCGTCCCGGTGTCGGTCGTGATCGGGAAGGGCGTCGGGATTCCCTTCGGGCCCGCAGGGGGGGGGGGCGCCGGGATGAGGCACGTGTTGGGCGCGTTCGGCACGAACGTGAGCTTCTGCTTGCACGTGCCGGCGAGCATCTTGGTGACCGTCAGCTCGGACATCCGGCCCCCATGGTTCTGTATGCCGCCCGCGCGCGCAAGCCGTCGCGCTCCGTCTCCGGGGGATCAGTAGGCGCCCTGCGGATCCCGGTCCACCCAGCCGCTGGGATCGACGAGCCGGCGGAACCAGAGGTCGGTGTGGTGCTCGCGGAAGAACGGGCCGAACAGATCGGGTGGCACCTCCGGGAACCACGGCGCGAGCCGGCGTGCGACCTCCGCGTACTCGAAGGGCCAGCGGAAGCGGTTCAGATCGCCCATCAGCGGCCGGTCGCCGGCCATGAAGAGCACCCCGTCCGCGACGTCGTCCACTCGCACGCGGTGTTCGAACGGCTCGTCGCGGAGCGCCGCGAGATCGAGCTCCGCGTTCTTCGCGAGGCCGCTCCCGACGTACGTGAGCCAGTTGACGCCCGGCACCACGCGCGGCGCGAGCCACGACATGTCCTCGCGCATCTGGCAGTCGATCCCGACGTGGCGCGAGGCCCACCGGTAGATCTGCTCGAAGGCGACCGCCTTCTCGTGCTCGTCCCACCGGAAGGCGAAGCCGCCCACCAGCGAGTAGACGGGCCCGCAGTCGAGCAGCGCCAGCGCGAGCTCGTGGAGGAGGCGCGGATCCTCGACCTCGTAGAGCGTGATCTCGAGGATCCCCGCCCGGTCGGCGCGCCGCGGATCGATCTCCCAGTACGTGAAGCCGAGCCCCGGCGCGCCCGAGTCGCTCGCGATCTTGAGCCAGAAGAGGTGCCGCATCCCGTGGAGGAGGCTCCGCGTCTCGAAGGACTCGAGCGCGTCGGCGAGGACGTCGTCGGTCAGCACCTTCCAGTGCGACATCAGGCTGGTCGCGAGCCCGGTCAGCGGGGCCCGCGGCACGCGCGCGAGGAAGCGGCGCAACATCTTTTGCGCACCTCCATGGGCCCACGCGTCCTGCCCGTCGAGGTACGCGGTGAGCCCGAGCGGCGCGCGCGCGAGCACGCGGCGGTCCGGCGTCATGTAGAAGCCGAGGGGGAGCTCGTCGAGGAGCGGCGTCGGGGCGGTGCTCGGGGTGGCCATGCTCATCGCTCGCGGATGTCGAGGGTGTTGGTCATCGCGAGGAGCGCGCCCTCCGCCACGACATTGAAATTGACGGCGTCGGTCGAGCCGGCGATGCGATCGGGGGTCGTGACGATCAGCGTGCCGGCGCGCGCCTCGAACTGGTTCGCGCGCAGGTCCGGATCGATGTGCTCGAGGACGTGGGTCTTCCCGACGCGGCGGAACAGGCCCTGGAACGAGCCCCCCACGAGGAGCTCGTCCGCGAACTTGATGACACACGCATACGGCAGCCGGTCGTCGATCGTCCGCGTGATCACGCTCCAGCCGTTGGCGGTCCCCTCGAGGAGCGCGCCGTTCAGCGTGGTCGCGTACATCTCGTCGGGCCCGGCGACGAAGACGTCGGTGAAGATGCCCGCCGTCGGAAGGGGGAGCGTGTGCCACGATCCGCCGTCCCAGCGCGCAATTCCTCCGCGCCCGACCGCGTAGATCAGGTCCGGCGCGATCCCGTGCATCTCGACGATGTAGAAGCCCGGGTGCGGCATGCCCTTCCAGCTCGTACCGTCGAAGCGAACGAGGTGCGGCTCGCCCGCCGTTCCGGGCACGCGCTGCCGGATCCCCCACACGTACACGTGCTGCTCGTCGAGACCCCAGATGCCCTCCGCGCCGAACCCGAGGTGATGCACGCGCGCGGGCTTCGACTGATCCATGACGTCGTCCCACACGTGCACCGACTGCTGGTGCGTGTCGCAGGCGTACACGCGCTCGGAGGGGAGGGCGCGCCAGAGGCCCATCATGATGTTGGGCCAGGGTCCCCAGTGCGCGTACGTGCGCACGGGAACGTTCGGCTCGGGGCGATTGACGAGGACGTAGTAGTCGCTGTCCACGAGCATCGTCCCGTACCGATCGCGCCACCGCCGGCCGATGAAGACGCAGTCGAGGTGGCTGCGCCCCGAGGCCCACCCGTACTCGAAGTGGAGATCGTCGTAGGGGATCACGCGCACCGACGATCTCGCCAACCGCGTCGCGGTGCAAGTCGAGTTTCCAGTCGTTGACTCGCGATCGTGGCCGAGTGAGCATGCGCCAGCCTCGAACCCGGAGAACGTCGGAACATGCTCAAGAACCTCGTAGACGTAGTGCGCGCGCGCGCCGGTGGCGCCGCAGGCGCTCTGACCCCGGCAATGGCCGCGGCTGCCGCGGCGGCGCCGGCCGACGTGGCCGAGCTCATCACGCTCCTCGGCACGCGTCAGGTGAAGGTCAACCTCGGTTGGCGGAGCGTCGAGTCCCGTTTCCTCCGCGGGCTCGCGGACACCTGGCAGCAGGTGAAGGACGACACCGGCGAGAGCGACCCGCGCGAGGGCGAGCTCGCGAGCGGGGTGCAGATCGGAATGAGCGCGGGTGGCGAGGTCGCCTTCGGGGTCTGCTGGGGCCCGCGCGGGGTCATCGCCGCCGAGATCGATCTCGAGGACGCGATGATCCGCTGGTTCGCCTCGTGGGACGCGTTCCTCGAGCACATGAAGCACGGCGAGACCAAGCGCGGCCAGCCGGTGCCCGAGGGGCTCGCGGCGATCCTCCCCGCGGGCGCGCCCGCCCCGGCCGCTCCCGCCGCGCCGCCCGCGACGGTGCAGCTCTTCCAAGGCGCGCCGCCGCCTCATCCGTTCGCGCAGGCGCAGGCGCACTTCAAGCTCAAGGAGGGCCTGTACGAGGCGGGCCCGACGCCGCGCGGACGGACGGTCCTCGTGCGCCGGGTCGGTGCGGGGACCCGCGACACTCCGGCGTCGATCCTCGTGCGCGAGGCGGACGGCAGCCTCCGCACGCTCCCGTGGACCGACACGCAGGACGTGTACGGCGTATGCCTCGTACCGGGGCAGGAGAAGGTCTTCGTCTGTACGGATGCACCCGGCGCGCTCCTCGAGGTCGACCTGGACAGCGGCGCCCAAACGCAGCGCCTCGCGAGCGTCGGCTGGGCGTGCGGGTTCGTCGACGCTACGCACTTCGTCGTGCACGAGGACGGCGAGGCGCGCGTGTACGCGCTCGGCGGCGGCGCGCCCGTTGCGTCCGCGAAGATCGAGGGCATGAACCTCTTCGTCGGCCACGGCCGCGTCTTCTCGCTGCCGCCGGGGCCGACCGGAGTGCTCCAGATCCACCGCTGGACCGGCGGCGCCCTCGTCGACGAGCTCCAGAGCCCGATCGAGCCGACCGTGTTCTACCTTTCCGCCGCCGTCGAGCACCAGGGCCGGAAGCTCATCGGCAGCGTCGACTGGGACGGAACGGCGACCTGGTTCGACATCGGCCCGGTGTAGCGGACGGCTACGACGAGGTGGGGAGCGAGCCCGGCGCGGCGCCGGCCGGCGCGCGACCGGCCCAGCCCGGCATCGCGCCGCCCGGGCTGTTCGCCATCTGCCACGCCAGGTAGTTGCCCTGGTAGTCGTTGCAGGCCCGCTCGGTCGGCGGGGTCCCGGCGGGTGTGCCGGTGAGCTGCGTGCCGGGCGGCGGGTTGACGCCGGCCTGCGCCGCGTTCGGCAGTGGGGCGGCGGGGGGCGCGCCGGGCGGCGGCGTGCCGAAGAGCTGCGGGTTGTTCGCGATGACTTGCCGCTGCTGAGCCGGGGTAAGCGACGTGAAGGGGCGGCCCGTCTGCCGTCGCGCGGCCTGACCGACGGGCGAGTTGTTGATCGCGTTCGCCCGCATGTCGGTCATCATCGCCTTCCACTTCGTGACCTCGCACTCGGCCGCGAAGTCCTTCACCGCGTCGCTCGGTCCGGGCTTGCCTCCGCCGTTCGGGTGCGCCGGGTCGACGCCGTTTGGGTTGAGCAGCTCCGTCGCGGCGGGGTCACCGGCGGAGAGGCGCGCGGCGTTCGCGCGCTGCGCGTTGGCGAGGCGCTGGACCTCGGCGGGATCGTCACCCGCGGCGGGGCGTGCGCGGTGCGCCCGGTCGGCGTCGACGTGGATGCGCGCGGACGCGCGGACCTGGTCCTCGATCTGCGAGGCGTTCAGGCTCGTGTTGCGCTCGACGCCGCGCTCGGCCCAGCCCTGCGGCTTCTCCGTGACGCGCGAGATCTCGCCGTGGCAGCTCCCGCCGAGCGTGCTCGTCCCGAAGTGGTCCGTGCACGGCGCCCCGCCGCAGCTGTAGCCGAAGGACGACGGCGTCGTCGGATCGCCGAAGGTCGCGGGGGGGACGTTGCCGCACTCGTCGTCGCGCGCGCCGCGGCCCTGGAAGATGCCGTTCTGGGCCATGTGACCGCTCTGCGCGTTGGCGGTGCAGAAGTCCTGGAGATCCTGGCCCTGCAGGTTCGTCGCGTCGGCGGCGTTGGCGGCGGGGTTGTTTCCGGCGGCGCGGATCGCGTTGCACCGGCCCGTGTAGCTGTCGAAGCTGTCCGGATCGATGCCGCACGCCTTGAGGGCCGCGTTGCAGGCGGCGTCGTAGCCGGCATCGCCGGGCTTGAGGAGGAGGACTCCGGGGGTCTGTCCGACGGGAGGCGACATCGCTCAGTCCATCAATTGAGGGTGATCATCCGTCCGAGGATCTTCGCGACCTCGCGCGCCTTCGTCACGACCTCGCGCCCGTAGAGCTCGACGTCCTCGCGCTTGACCCAGAGCATCGCCTTGCCCGTCGTGAGCAAGAGATCTTTCGTCGCGCGGAGCTCGAGCGAGCGGATCGTCGCGACGACGTCGCCCTGCGCGTCGATCTCGAGCGCGCGCCGCACCTGGACGACGCCCGCGATGCGAGGGGAGTCCTGGCCGATCGTCTCGAGGAGCACCCGGCCGCCGCGCTCGGCGACCTCGGCGAGGAGCTTCGGATCGACGTCCTCGGCGGCCTGCACGGTGCGCTCCGCGCCGTTCGCCGCGACGCGCCAGCCTCCCTGCGGCCCGGGCCCGAGGAGCCGTACGAGCGACAATGGGGCGTAGGCGTAGACCACCTTGGGCCGTTCCTCGACGGATCCCTCCGCGAGGGGCTCGACCTCGGCATCCTTGGGCTTCGCTTGGCTCATGTTCGACGTCCTCTCGTTCGCTCAGGTCCCGAGCGAGGTCTCCGGCAGCTTGATCGTGGACCCCTCGATCGTGACCTCGCTGGCGCCCTCGATGTTCACCCCGCCGCCCTCGATGACGACCTTGCAGGCGCCGCACGAGAGCGTGATCTTGCCCGACGCCTTCATGGTCACCGTGGGCGCCGTGACGACGACGGGTCCCTTCGCTGCGATCGAGTGGCCGCCGCTGATCTTGTTCGACTGACCGCCCGCGATGTTGAGCGCGATCGCCGCCTTCGCGCTCACGCCGTAGCTCTTGGCGGCCTTGGCCATGTAGACGGCGACCGTCTCGGCCTTCGCCACCGCGACGGTCTCGGACTTCCCGCCCTTGATCAGCTCGAGGCGCGCGGCGCCGACCTTCTCCGTGTTGCTCCCGCCGATCACCGTGGCGATGCCGCTCGCGGAGTTCCACGACGCGACGCCGCCGACGTCCTCGGTCACCGCACCCCCCACGGTGAGCGCCCAGTTCCCGGCGCCGCCCGTGGTCGCGCCGGAGGGGCCCGTCGGGCCGCCGTTGCCGCCGCCGCCGCCGCCGCCGCCGCCCTGACCGCCGCCACCGCCGCCGCCCTGACCGCCGCCGCCCGCGGCGCCACGGATCTGATCGCCGATCGCGTGCGACAACGCGCCTTGCATCATACCGGCCGCGATGTTCCCGGCGTCGGCGGCGCCCGCGGCGTTGGAGAGGGAGCCCGCTGCCTGGGTGATCTGCGCGATCTGCGGGTTCCCGCCGCCCAGGAGCGCCCCCGCGGGACCGGCGAACTGCGCCGCGGTGCCGATCGCCCCACGCGCCGCGTTGAGCGCGGGCGCGATGGGGCCCATCAGCGCGGCCTGGGCACGGCTCGCGGCGGTGGCCGCGACGCCGACGGCGGCGTTGATGGCCGCGTCGGTGATCACCTGCAGGATTGCGGCCCCCGGGCTCCCGACCATCATCATCTCGGACCCGGTGCTGAACGTCATCGAGCCGGTCACGGTCTCGACGGCCTTGCCGCCGACCGTGATCCCGCGCATGCCGCCGACCGAGATCGCGTGGTCCCCGGTGATGTTGTCGCCCTGCTCGCCCTTGATCGCGCGGTCGTCGTTGCCGCCGACGCTCGCGGTGCGCGAGGCCTCCACGGTGCTCGCGAGGTTCTTCCCGACGTTGAGCGTCCGATCGTTCGCGACCACGACGTCCATGTTGTGCTGCGCGTTGATCGTGAAGTTCTCCGACCCCGCCGCGTCGTTCATGATGATCTCGTTCGTGCCCCCGCCGCCCGGCGAGGACACCGACGCGTGACCGGTGTACGTCTTGTTCGCGGGGAGCGCGTGCGGCGGCGTGGTGTTGGGGTTCCAGAGCCGGCCGAGCACCAGCGGCCTGTCGGGATCCCCGTCGACGAACTCGACGAGCACCTCCCAGCCGATGCGCGGGATCATGATCGAGCCGGTCGTGTGGGCCTGCGTCACCCGCATCCAGCACGACGCGGTCTCGGTGCCCGTCCCCTGGCGATCCCAGTGGAACTGGACCTTCACCCGGCCGAACTCGTCGACGTGGATCTCCTCCCCCGTCGGGCCCGCGATCATCCCCGTCTGCACCCCGAGGACCTTCGGCTTGGGCGTCTTGCGCGGGGAGCGGAACGTCTGATCGAGCGGCTGCGTGACCACCTCGACCTCGAGCTTGGTCCCCTCGGCGTCGGCCTCGCCGGCGACCGCGATCAAGCAAGTCTCGGTGACGAGCTTCGGGCCCGCGTAGGCCTCGTGGTCGGTGAGCTCGAACTTCTGGCCGGGGACGAGCGTGAGGAGGTTCGTCTTGCCGGACGAGGTGAGGTGCTGCGAGCGGAACGCGTCGAGCCGCACCTGCGCCAGCCGCTGCCCCTCCGACGCCTCGGTGTAGTAGCCGGGGTAGGAGTAGTGCTCGCGCTCGATCGCGTCGGTCGACGCGGCCTCGACCGTGAGATCGAGGCTCGGGCGCTCGAAGTCGAAGTCGCGCAGCGTGACCTTCGACTCGCGGATCACCGCGCGCTCCTCCCAGCCCCACACGCCCTTCGTGCTCAAGAGATCGGTGTCGGCGGGGAGCAAGGGCAGCGACGCTTCCTCGGCGTCCACGGCCGCGTCGTTCGAGTCGAGCATCACCATCACGTGGCCCGCCTCGTCGTGCGTGAACGCGTAGTAGATGCCCTCCTCCTCGAAGAGACGGCTCAGGAAGTCCCACTCGCTCTCACCGTACTGGACCGTGTACGTGCGCACCGGGTACGTGCCGCTGACGCCGGCCCAGTCGACCTGATCCGCGGCGACGCCGGCCTCGGTGAAGACCGCCTTGGCGATGTCCACGACGTTGAGCTCTTGCCAGATCCGGTAGCCCCAGCGGTGGAGCAGGCGCGTGTAGGGCGCGGGCCGGAGGCGCGCCGTGAACTTGGGCTGCTGGTGCGCCTGCTCGGGCCCGATGACCTCGGCGCGGATCGAGTGGACGACGCCGGACACGAACCGGCCCTGGCCGACGAGCTCCAGGCTCGCCGCGGAGTTGCGCGCGTCGTCGAGGATCACGTTCGGGCAACGGAACACCACCTCGTAGTCGAACGGGTGTCCCAGGCGCTCGACGCCGCGGATCGAGAGGACCGTCGCGATCCCCTCCAGGCCCTCGATGCTGAGGTGTGCTTCGAACGCCTCGGTCATTTGGTCTCGTGGGAGGACATGGACTGGAGCTTCTTGACGCCCTTGAGGTTCACGGCGCTCGACTTGATCTTCACGGAGCTCGGGAGGACGTCGATGGTCGTGCCGCCGATCCGCATCGAGACCTTGCTCTCGCCGCTGATGTTGATGTTCGCGGCCTTGATCTTGAGCCCACCGCCCGCGGTCACCGCGATGGCGGCCGCCGTGTCGGTGCGATTCCCGCCGGCCTTCACGGTCTCGCTGGCGCAGTTCTGGATGTAGCCGGCGCCGCAGGACACCGCGACGGTGTCGGCCTTCACCATCTTGAGCGCGCCGATGGTCTCGGTCATCGAGCCGCCGACCGAGACGGCCAGGCTCGACGCGGTGGTCAGCGCCCACGCCGCGCCGACCGAGGTCTCCGACGCGGCCACGACGTTGCGGTTGATGCCGGCGATCCCGGTGATGCACATCAGCCCGCCGACCGTCACGTCGTGCGTGCCCGTCGTGGCCTCGGTCCACTCGTTGTTCTTCCCGTTGCGCGAGCCGACGGTCACCCCGAGGTCGCCGCCGACGTTGTGCGAGAAGTCGGCGCCCACGCCGACGTTCTTGTTCCCGCCGACCGAGAGCGTGCGCGAGCCGGCGACCGTCGAGTTGTAGCTGCCCGTCACGCTGACGCTGTGGTTCCCCCCGATGTCCGAGGTCTCGTTCGCCATCACGCCGGAGCGCATGTCGTTCTCCACGGACGTCGTCGCGTCGTGGCTCGCGTTGACGAAGATCTGCTCGCCCCCCCCCGCGTCCTCGAAGCGGATCTCGTTCGCGCCGCCCGAGCCGCCGGTGGTGTTCGTCTGGATCGACGTCATCGTCGCCGCGCCCGGCAGCGCGTAGGGCGGCATCGCCTCGCCGTTGTAGAGGTGGCCGACGACCAGCGGGCGATCGTGATCGCCGAGCTCGTAGTCGACGAGCACCTCGAAGCCGACCCGCGGCATGACCATCGAGCCGGGGATCGGGAGCTGCCCGACCCGCAGCCACGTGGAGCTCGTGTCGTCGGTGATCCCCGAGCGGTCCCACGGGAAGCGGACCTTGGCCTGGCCGTGCTCGCTGCCGTGCAGCTCCTCGCCGCTCGCGCCGGTGACGAACGCGACGTGGGTCCCGCCCACCACGGGCGGGGGGGGCGCCGCGCGCGGCCGATAGAGCACGTCGCGCGGGATCGCGACGAACTTCGTGCGGTAGCCGAGCGCGCCGTCGGTCCCGTCGCGCCCGATCGTGTGGGTGACCGAGAGGAGGATCATCTCGCCCACGAGGTCCGCGCGCGGGTGGTTGGCCGTCTCGAAGGTGCGGCCGGGCTCGAAGTGGGGCACCGCGCCCTCGCCCTCGAACACGCGCGTTTCGAGCCGCAGCCGCTCGAGCGCGACCGCGGCGAGGCGCTCGCCGCGCGAGGTCTCGAGGAAGTCGCCCGGGTGGAGGTACACCTCGCGCCCCGTCGAGCCCTCGCTCTCGTCGTTCACGGACAGATCCGTGCTCGGCCGCGTCAGGTCGTAGTCGCGGAGCATGACCTTGTCCGACCCGAGGCGGCGGATCTCGCGGAGCGCGGAGATCGACTCGACCACCTGGGCCGACTGCACGGTCACCGGATCGGCGTAGGCGGTGGGCTGGAACGAGGCGTCGTCGTCGAAGAAGACGACGCGCTCGAGGTCGAGGTCGTGCGTGACGAAGTAGCCGATGCCCTCGCGGTAGAGGAGCCGATCGACGAAGTCGAGGTCGCTCTCCTCGAGCTGCGTGACGTAGGGGAGCGGCTCGTAGGTCGCGTTGACCGACATCTCGTAGCAGTCGCTCGGGAGACCCGCCTCGGTGATCACCTGCGCGACGATGTCGGGGATCGAGAGCTCCTGGAAGATCTGCGAGTCGCGGCCGAGCGCGAGGCGCGCGAGCCGCGGGCGCGCCACGAGCGAGAGGAGGTAGGCGGGCGCGTGATCTTGGGCGCTCGCCTCGAACACGATCCCGTGGAACACGCGCTCGGTCTCCTGGTGGGCGCGCGTCACGCGGACGGTGAGCTTCTTCCCGAGGGCGTCCTCGGGCGCGATGCGCTCCTCGCTCGTGAGGCGGATGCGGATCTCCGTGAGGAACGACATGGCCTCGACGACCTCGAGGCCCGACGCCACGAGGGGGACGCCCTCCTGGCCCTCGAGCTCGGCGACGCAGGTGACGGGGAGCGCGGCGGTCATTTGTAGTGCACGTCTCCCTTCAGGGTGACGTTCGCGCCCTCGCCGCCCACCGAGCCGCCCTGGATCTTGATCGAGCCGGGGCTCGCGTTGATCTTCCCGCCCGCGGTCATCTTGAGCGAGCCGGCGATGGTGAACGTCACCGAGCTCCCCGAGATCCCGAAGTCCCCGCCGCACTTGCTGGAGAGCGGACCGCCGCAGCTGATCGCGAGCGCGCCCTCGGCGCCGACCGCCACGTCCGTTCCGGCCTGCACCTTGACGGCACCGGAGTTGAGGACCTTGCCGACGCCGATGTTCTCGGCCTTCGACTTCGAGATCACCTCGAGCTTCGCGCCGCCGACCAGCTCGGTCTTGCCGCCGGCGGTCGTCTCGGCGAGCGCGCCGATCGCGACGTGGGCCATCGCGCCGCCGACCGAGAGGGAGTGCCCCGCGTTGAAGGTGTGCCCGACCTTCTGCGCCAGGACGTTCTTGAGGCCGGAGACGTCGTCCGCGCGAGTCCCCGTGACGGTGGTGGAGTGCACGCCCGCGATCCCCCAGTCGTCGACCCCGCCGACGTCGACGGTGACCGAGCCGCTCGTCGAGCCGGCGAGCCCGCCCGTGATGCTGAGCCCGTGGTTGCCGCCGATGTCGACCGACTCGTCCGCGCCGACCTTGTGGGTGTAGTCCGCCGCCACCTGGACCGTCGAGTTCGCGGAGATCGTCTCCGTGGCGTCGTTGCCGATGGTGGTGTTCATGTCCTTCTGCGCGTGCATGAACATCTCCTGTCCGCCGGCGGAGTCGTTCATGCGGATCTCGTTGGTGCCGCCACCCCCGGGCGACGACGAGGTCTGGAGCGAGCTCTGCATCAGGTTCCCCGGCAGCGCGTACGGGGGCATCGTCTCCTGGTTGTAGAGCTTCTGCAGGACCACGGGCCGATCCGGGTCGCCCCAGAGGAAGCCCACGTCGACCTCCCACCCCACGCGCGGCAAGGCCATCCCGCCCGCGGTGTTGAGCTGCTGGACGCGCATCCAGCACGAGGACGTGTCGTCGATCGGGTTCTCGCGGTCCCAGTAGAAGTGGACCTTGATCTGGCCCATGTCGTCGACGTGGATCTCCTCGCCCGAGGGCCCCGTCACCACGCCGGTCTCCTTGCCCCACACGCGCGGGCGCGGCGTGACGCGGGGAGGGCGGTACGCGGTGGCCGCGGGGATCGCGGTGAACCGCGTCTCCCAGCGCCCGCCCTGCGAGACGCCGGTGCGCGTCTGCTCGAGCACGTGCTCGGCGTGCGTGACGAGGTAGCTCCCGATCGGGAAGTCCTGGCCCGCCTCGACGAGCTCGAACGTGCGCCCCGCGACGAGCCGCCGGCACGTGGTCTTGCCGGTGAGCACGGTCTGATCGTGCAGCAGCTCCTCGCCGCGCACGTTGGAGACCCACTGGCCGGCCGCGTCGTCGGGGTAGCCGCCGGGGAACTCGTAGCGCTCGCGCCCGCCCTCACCGGCCACGGCCTCGCGCGGCGCGTCGGGGGTGCGGAAGTTCCAGTCGCGGGCGAACCAGCGGTTGTGCCGCAACCGCGTCTCGTACTCGACCTCGTAGAGCGCGTTCCCCGCGAGCCGCGACGCCTCGTCCACGCGCGCGCGCACCACGAGCGCGGGATCGCCGACGATCGGCTCGTGCTGCGTGGCGCGGTCCGAGACGATCAGCTTGTGGCCCGTGTCGTCGTGCTCGAACAGGAAGTGGATCCCGAGCTCCTCGAGCCAGCGCATGGCGAACGCGAGCTCGCTCTCCTTCCACTGCGTCACGTACTCGCGCGGCGGGTACGTCTCCGTGTTCCACTCCACGGTGTCGGCCGCGACGCCGGCGTCCGCGAGGATCTGCTGGATGATCTCGATGGGGCTCTTCTGCTGGAAGATCCGGGTGCGGAGGCGGTACGCGAGGCCGTGGATCGAGGGGCGCAGCCGCAGCTCGTAGAGGTGGCGATCGTCGAGCGGCGTGAGGTACTGGGCCTCCTCGACCACGCCGTGGAAGAAGCGGGCGTGCACCGGGTCGTCGGCGTCGTAGACGTCGTCCCACGCCTGGACGAGGCCCGTCGAGCCGAGCAGCCCGTCGAGGTCGAGGTCCGGGTCGAGCGCCTCGAACCGCACGCGGCAGTCGAAGGGCTGGTTGAGCGCCTCGCGATACGTGACGAGCGTCACGTGCGCGTCCGCGGGGACCTGATCGTGGAGCAGCGCCGATTGGATCGCCATGCGCCTCTATCGCCTCCCCTCGCTGGCGGACCGCAGGAAGATGACTCCCCGATCCCTTCCCGTCGAGCTGCCCGTGATCAGGCAGTTCCGCGCGGCCGGGTCGCCGCGCGTGAACGCCTCGACCGCGAGCACGGCCGCCGTCGGCATCGTGGCCGCGCCGAGGTCGCCGAAGACCTCGGGGAGCTGGTCGCCGCGGAACGTCGGCGACACCACCTCGGCGTAGTCGCGGCCCGCGGTGTCGAGGCCGCCCGGGTTGATCGCGCGGGGGAACGCGAGGACGAGCTCGCGGGCGCGGTACTCCTCGTTCGTGAGGTCGCCGAGCATCCAGTCGATGGTGCGGGCCTGGGCCTTGAGCGCCTTGGTCACGCCGCGCAGCGCCTGCGTGAGGCCCTGGCCCGTGCAGGGGAGCTCGCTGCCGAGCATCGGCGCGGGCTCCTCCGCCACGGACGCCATCTCCACGCGCGCGAGCGCGGTGGCCTGCGCGGTGCGCGCGAACGACTCGCGCGCGAGCACCAGCATCGCCGCGCCCTCGCCCGGGATGAAGGAGTCGGGGCGGCTCTGGTCGAAGATGCGCTCCTGCTCCTCGAGGATGTCGAAGCGCAGCGGGTCGTAGTAGCTGTCGACGCCCCCCACGATCGCGAGGTCGATGGCGCCGTCGAGGAGCGTCGCCTCGGCGTCGATCACCGCGTGGGCGAGGCCGGCGTGCCCGCGGGGGAACACCCGGACCGCGGGCGCCTGGCCGTGCTGGTGGAGCCAGCTCCCCGCGGTCTGCTCGAGGCGGTGCTTCCAGCGGCCGAAGTAGGGGTCGCTCGCCTCGTCGACGTGCTCGCACGCGGCGAGGAAGATCTCCGCGCGGCCGCCCACCGCCAGCTCGGCGAGGGGCGCCTCGAGGTGCATGAGCGACGCCTGCAGGAGCGTGCACATCCGGTCGACGCCGAAGCTGCGCGGGTCGAGGCTGCGCACGATCGCCATCGTGGCCCGCTCGCCGGTGTGGAGGCGGAACGGCGTCCCCGTCAGCGCGTTGCCGTCGGCCCGCCAGAAGGCCCAGCTCTGGTGGCTGTCGTAGGCGAGGCCGTTGACCGCCGAGGTGGCGAGCACGACCGGCGTCTCTCCCCGGCCCGCGCCGAACTGCACCGCCTTCTGCGCCATCAGACGATCCTCTTCTCGAAGATCAGGATCTCGCGCACGGCGGCCGGCCCCCGTCGCAGCGGGATCGCGATGCGGTGCGTGAGATCGACGCAGCCCTCGTCGGGCAGGATCACGACGGTGTCGAGCACGGGCCGGTAGCCCGTGATCGCGCCGCGGTCCGCGCGGGCGTCGACCTGGAACACGAGCCGAGGCAACGTGAATTGCGATACTCCAGGCTGGCCCACGTTGAGGATGCGGACGGGCTCGCCCCCCTTGAGGTCCCCGATCAGGTCGGGGTGGGCGACCTGGTTGAAGCGTTCGTCGAAGTCCTCCGGGACGAGCGGCATCCGCTCGTCCTCCCAGCGCTGGTCCATCGTGCCCGCGTAGGTCCGGCGCGGCTCGAACGCGGTCGTCAGCGCGCTCACTCCCGCGGGCGCGGGCTTGCTCCGGGCTCCCGTGATCAGGTCGCGCGGGTCCTCGATCTGCGGGAGCGGCATGCCCTCGAGCGACTCGACGTGCGACGCGACGCCGCGGCCGAGCGGGTTGCGCGGCTCCTCCGCGATCTTCTCGGGATCGCTGATGTCCATCCCGCCGTACGCGTGCTCCCAGAGGAGCGGCAGCTGGTCGAAGGGCTGCGGATCCGTGGGCCGCGTCATGCCGAGCGAGCGGTACCAGACGCGGGGGCCGAACACGCGCAGCGACTTGGAGAGCGCGCCGACCTCGACGCGGACGTCGAGCTCCGTCACGGGGCGCTCCGCGCGCGCGGTGCCCGCGACGACGACGTCCACGGCGGGCTTGCGCAGGAAGAGATCGCTCGGGTGCATCGGGGTGCCTGCGTCGGGGCAGGGCACGTCGACGGGGGTCACGAGCGCGCCGGGCGCGCGATGCGTGAGGCCGTGCCGGTCCCACACGAAGCGCTGCTTGATCACGATGGCGAGCTGGCGGCTCCCGTCCTTGTCGAAGAGCTCGAAGCGATCGAGGGCCGCCTCGAGGCGCGCGCTGATGTCGGGCAGGGTCATCGGAGGAACCTCCGGGGCCAGTGCCCGGCGCGCGCGCGCGAGTGCTCGCGGCCCAGGTACTCGGCCCACGACGCGAGCTGTGCGCGCTGCCGGACCACGAACGCGTCGTGCTCGAAGGGGAGCGTCCCGCCCGTGCGCGCGCAGAGCTCGAGCCACGCGGTGCGCCGATCCGCGGGCGAAGACACGCCGCGCTCGAGCTCGTAGAGGTTGTCGCGGGTGCTCCAGCG
>JAYRVK010001145.1:0-1505 GCA_041918555.1 Sandaracinaceae bacterium | reverse complement strand
GCCAGCGCGCCTCGTCCGGCTCGAGCTCCGCGAGGCGCTCGGCCGCGCGCGCGGCGGCCTTCCACTTGCCCCTGCGCCGCGCCTCGTCGAGCTCCTCGCGGAGCGGGGCGATGCGGTCGCGCTTGCTCACTCCGGCACCACCGGGACGCACGGCGAGGTGGCCGCGCCGACCACGCGGATCGGGAGCTCGGGCACCTCGATCGTGAGCACGCGGCCGGGCCCGTCGCTCTCGTCCCAGTCGAGGCGCGTGGCCCGGCTCACCCGGGCGCGCGGCGACACGAGGCACTCCGCGGAGCACGCGCCGAGGCACGCGATCATCTCCGCGCCCGATCCACCTCCGCAATCATCGTTGACATCGCCCCGCTCGATCGCGCACTCGACCTGGTCCTTGCACGTCGCGTCCGCCTCGCACGCGGCCCACGCCGCCGGGCACTCGGTCGCGAAGCACGCGGTGCACGCCGCTCCGAGCGCCTCGGTGAAGAACCACACGTCGCCGCCGAAGAACGCGAACGCGGACGCGTTCGTCTTGGGGAGACCCTCGAGCGGCAGCACGGAGAGCACGGCGCCGTCGTCCGGGTCGTACTCGACGAGCTTGCTCGGATCGCCCGCGAACGCGAAGAGCCGCCCGTCGCCGGTCCCCGCGAGCTCGCCGCCGTCGAAGTCCGTCGGCGCGAGGATCGTGGCGCGGAGCGGATCGCCGTCGATCCGCGCGAGCCGTCCGATGCCGGGCGCCTCGCGGAAGGGCCCCTCGCCCGAGTACGACAGCGCGAAGAGCGTGGCGCAGCCGTCCGCGCGCCGGAGGAACGACATCCCGAAGAGCGGCAGCTCGCGCTCGGTCGGCAGGTACCCCGAGTCCTCGCACGCCGCGAGCGCGTTGACGTCGATGGTGAGCACGCGGCGCGTGCGCGCGAAGAGGACGTACGCGCGGCCCTCGGCGTCGATCGCCATCGAGTAGGGATCGTCGTCGGTCGCGCACACGGGCCCGACGACGTGCTCGGTCACGAGGGTCAGCGGATCGAAGGTCCAGAGCTCGGCGTCCTGGCTCAAGAGATAGATGAGCGCACCGTGGAGGCCGGGCGCGCACTCGCACGGCGCGCCGGCGTCGACCGAGCTCGGGGCGTCTTCCCGCGCGGCGTCGCCGCCTCCGTCGAGCGCCGTCCCCGTCGTGCACCCGGCGGCGAGCAGCAACGAGAGCGGCCAGCCACGCACGCGATCAGAGTGCCCGAGGCGAGAGGCGAAGTCAGCGCCCTGGTAGGCTCGCGCCGTGGACGAGGCGACGACCACGAGCTCGACGACCTCCCGGACCGAGGGCGAGCGGCGCGAGAGCACGCCGGCGCCCCTCCTCGGGGCGGGCGAGTGGATCGCGGGCCGCTACCGCGTCGAGCACCTCCTCGGGCGCGGTGGCTTCGGCGAGGTCTACTGCGTGCGCGACGCGCAGCAGGACGAGCGTCCCGTCGCGCTCAAGCTCCACCGCGCGCGCCGCCTCGCCCGCGCCGCGCTCACCG
>JAYRVK010001144.1:0-5839 GCA_041918555.1 Sandaracinaceae bacterium | reverse complement strand
TCGTGCTCGTGCTCGTGCTCGTGCTCGTGCTCGTGCTCGTGCCCGTGCCCGTGCCCGTGCCCGTGCTCGTGCTCGTGCTCACCCCGCGCGCGTACCGACGAACACCACGTGCCGGACCCCTCCCCCCTTCGGCACCTCGCAGCGCGCGCTCATCCCCGCGGCCTCGATGCGCCGCAGGAACGGCGCGTGCGGCGCCTCGCCCCACACCGCGTAGACCCCGCCGGGCGCGAGCGCGGCGTGCGCGGCCTCCACCTGCGCGCGCCCGAAGCACGCGTCGCCGCCCCCCGGCCCCGGCCCGACGTAGAGGTCGAGCAGGATCGCGTCGAGCCGCGGCCGCGCGGGGTCCCGCGCGCGCTCGGCGATCCACGCGATCACGTCGCCCACGATCACCTCCACGCGCGGATCCGCGAGCGCGTCGCCGCTCGCGATCGCGGCCGGCCCGCGGCACCAGTCGACGACCGGCGCGCTCAGCTCCACCACCGTCACGTGCGCGTGCGCCGACAGCGCGTCGAGCGCCGCCCGCAGGGTCTTGCCGAGGCCGAGCCCCGCGATCAGCACGCGCGGGGCCCGCCGCTCCGCGAGGTGCGCGCAGCCGTACCGCGCGAGCGCCTCCTCGGAGCGCGTGAAGGTCGTCGTCATGAGCACGCGCCCCGCGATCGTGATCATGAAGTCGCGCTCGCCGCGGCGGCGCAGCTCGAGCGCGCCCTCCGCGGTCGGGACCGAGTCGATGGTCACGGACGGACGAGGCATCAGCGCGCGACGACCTCGACGCCGTCCGTCACCCGATCGCTCGGGTGAGCGATCACCGCGTCGCCCGGCTCGAGCCCGCCGAGGATCTGCACCGCCAGGCCGTTGCGCCGCCCCGTCTCGACCTCGACGAGGCGCGCGACCCCGGCGGTCACCCGGTACGCGGCCCACCCTTCCCCCTGCCGGAACACCGCGCTCGCCGGGATGAGCACGACGTCTTGCTCCTCCCACACGACGACCCGCGTCTCGACGCGGTAGCCGTCGCCGAGCCGCTCCCAGCGCGCGCGCTCGCTGTCGAGATCGATCACGACGTTCACGCGCTGCTCCTCGACCCCGAGCGCGCTCATCCGCGTGAACGCGCTCGGCTCGATCATGCGCACGTGGCCGTCGAGCGCGCCGTCCCCGCCCCAACGCTCGATGAGCACCCGCTGGCCCGGCTGCACGTGGACCGCGTCGCTCGTGAGGACGTCGACGGCGATCTCGAGGTGTGCCGGATCGCCGAGCTCGAGGATCGGCGTCCCCGCCTGGATCACCCCCGCGCTCTCGTGGAGGACCCGCAGGACCACCCCCTCGATCGGCGAGGTCACCTCCATCTGGTCCTCGGACTCGGTCCCCTCGAGGCGGCCGAGCGCGGCCCGCGACATCTCGACCTGGTGCGCCGCGACCCGCACGCCGAACTGCGCGCTCGTCAACTCCTCTTGCGAGCTCCGCTGCTCGAGCTGGAGGCGATCGAGGGTGTCGCGCGAGAGCGTCCCGCGCTCGACGAGCCCGCGCTGGCGCGCGGCCTGGGTCTCGGCGAAGGTCGCCGCCGCGCGCGCGCGATCGAGCGCGGCCCGCGCCTGGCGGAGCTGCGCCGCGCTCGCCGCCACGCGCGCCTCCGCCTCGGCCCGCGTCTGCGCGTCCATGAGCGGCCGCGCGAGCGGGACGAGCCGCGCGAGCACCGCGCCCTCCGTCACGGCGTCGCCCGGCGAGAGCTCGATGCGCCCGATGTTCCCGCTGAGCGGCGCGCTCACCACGTAGCGATCGGAGACCCGCGTGCGTCCGTCCTCGTCGACGGTGACGCGCAGCGCGCCGCGGCTCACCTCGACGAGGTCCACGGGGATCGGCTTGGGCAGGAACGCGACGACGATCATCGCGACGAGGGCGAGCCCCGCGAGCGTCCAGAGCCCGCGCTTGAGCCACTTCAAGAGGTCGCGCTTGGTGTTCTTGGCCATCACTCCCTCGTCTTGAGGACCGCGATCAGGTCGAGCTGATCGAGCTTGCGCCGCACGAGCAGCGCGCTGACGAGCCCCGCGCCCATCACCACCGCGGCGGCGAAGGCGTACGTCTGGCTCGAGATGATCATGGGCATGCGGTAGCGCTCGGGATCGGCGCCCGCCATGATGCCCTCCGCCATCAGGTTCCCGAGCCAGAGCCCGAGCGGGATCGCGAGGAGCACCTGCACCGCGAGCTCTCCGAGCAGCACGGCGCTGATCTCGCGGCGCGTGAACCCGAGGACGCGGAGCGACGCCAGATCGCGCGCGCGCATCGAGAGCGCGACGCGCGCGTTGTTGTAGACGACCCCGATCGCGATCGTCACCGCGAAGAGCGTGAGCACGAAGGTCATCGCGCCCCAGGTCTCGCCGGTCTGCGCGCGCACGCGCTCGATCAGCGCGGTGCGCGCGAAGAGCCCGTGCACGCCGCGCATGTCGCGCAGCCGGCGCCGCACCTCGTCCATCTCTCGCGGGTCCACGTCGAGGAGCACGTAGCTCACCGTGCGGCCCTCCGAGAGGAGGCGATTCACCGCGTCGATGTTCATGAAGCCCTGCAGGCCGTACATCGTGTCGATCACGCCGGTGACCTCGACCTCGTGCGTCCCGCGCTGCCCCTCGCGGACCTGCACCGTCACCCGGTCGCCGATGGACACGCCGAGGATCTCCGCGAGCTTGCCCTCGAGCAGGATGCCCTCGCGGGGGACCTCCACGCGCCGTCCCTCCATGTCGTAGAGCGTGCGCAGCGTGAGGTCCGACGGATGCCCCTCGATCATCGAGTCCCGGTGCCGGTGCCCGTGCGAGAAGCGGACGGGGACCATGCGCATCCCCTCGGCCCGCGTGACGCCCGGCAGGTGCGCGAGCTCGCGGACGGTGCGGTCGGGCATCGGTCGGCGGAACGACACCGCGAGGTCCTCGGTCATCGCCGTCTGGAAGGTCACGTCGATCAGGTGCTCGAACGCGTCCATCCCGAAGCGGCCGGCCACCATGATCGCGACGGCCATCGAGATCCCGAGGGCGCTCAGCGCGGTCCGGAGCGGGCGGCGCGTGATCTCGCGGAACACCATGCGCGCGGAGGTCCCGAACAGGCCCATCACGCCGAGGCGCTCGAGGAGCGACCGCGCGTAGCGCGCGGGGGGCGGCGGGCGCATCGCCTCGGCCGCGGGCAGGCGCAGGATGCTGCGCACGGCGACGCCGGCGCCGACCAGCGCGGAGAGCAGGCTGACCGCGACCCCGACGATCGCGAGCTGCGCGTCCATGGTGAACTCGAGCGAGGGGAACTTGAACCACTGCGTGTACATCGCCGTCATGCCCTGGCCGAGCCAGGCGCCGAGGCCGACGCCGATCACCGCGCCGATCACGACGACCACGGAGACCAGCTTCACGAAGTGGAGCGCGATCGCGCGATCGTCGTAGCCGAGCGCCTTGAGCGCCGCGATCTCGGGCCGCTGGAGGTGGATCAGGCGCGAGAGGACGATGTTGAGGAGGAACGCCGCGACGGCGAGGAAGATCATCGGCGCGACGGTCGCCATGTTCTCGAGCTGCGCGATCTCCTGGTCGACGAAGTAGCTCGAGGCCTGCAGCTCCCGGCCCACCGCGCCGAAGCCGCCGTATGGCTCGAGGAGGCGGTCGAGCGCGTCGATCACCGCCGCCTCGCTGGCCCCCGGCTGGAGCTGGACCACGACGTCCGTGAACGCGCCCTCGAGCTGGAAGGCGGCGCGCGTCGCGTCCTCGAACATCCAGAGCACGGCGAACTTGTTGGGCTCGGGCATCGCGTTGCCGGGCTCCATCGCGAACACGAACTCCGGCGAGAGCGCGGTCCCCACCACCGTCAGCTCGCGCCGCGAGCCGTTGAGGATCACCTCGAGGGCGGTCCCCGGCTCGATCGAGCGCGCCTCGGCGAAGCTCGCGAGGAGCAAGATCTCTTCCGCATGTCCAGGCTCGGGCCAGCGGCCCGAGATCAGCACGATCCCGTTCAGCGGCGGCTGCGCCCCGCTCGCCGGGATGCCGATGATCTGACCGGCTGCCGGCTCGGGCTCCTCGGGGAACGGGAGGCTGACGAGGTCGCTGACGCGCGGGTACACGCGCGCGACGCCCGGGATCGCCTCGACCCGCTGCGCGACCGCGAGCGGCGCGCGGCTCACCGACGCGAACACGTCGCCGAAGCGGTGGCGCTCGTAGTACGCGTCGCGCGCGTGGATGAGGCTGCGCCAGCAGCCCTGCAGGCAGACGTAGGTGGCGATGCCCGCGGCCACCACCAGGGCGATGGTGATCCCCTGTCCGGCGAGCGAGCGGAGGTCGCGCAGGACCTTCCGATCGAGGGAGCTCACCACGACAGATCCGAGGGCTGGAGCTTGTGCTCGTTGTGGCGCTCGCTCGCGATGCGGCCGTCCGCGAGCGTGATCACCCGATCCGCCATGCTCGCGATCGGCTGGTTGTGCGTGATGAGCGCGGTCGTCGTGCCGAGCTCGCGGTTCACGCGCTCGATCACCTCGAGCACGAGCTTGCCCGTCTCGAAGTCGAGCGCGCCCGTCGGCTCGTCGCACAAGAGCACGTCGGGCTGCTTG
This sequence comes from Sandaracinaceae bacterium, assembly GCA_041918555.1. Taxonomy (GTDB): domain Bacteria; phylum Myxococcota_A; class Polyangia; order Polyangiales; family Sandaracinaceae; genus JACKEC01. The sequence goes on along the minus strand of JAYRVK010001144.1, from coordinate 1,275 downwards.
GCCACCGCGCGCGCGATCGCGACGCGCTGCTGCTCGCCGCCGCTGAGCTGCGCGGGGAAGTGATCGAGCCGCTCCCCGAGCCCGACGAGGCCGAGCGCCTCCGCGGGGTCGAGCGGGTCCTCGGAGATGTCGGTGACGAGCGCGACGTTCTCCCGCGCGGTGAGGCTCGGGATGAGGTTGTAGAACTGGAACACGAACCCGACGTGGCGTCGCCGGTAGCGCGTGAGCTCCGCCTCGTCCGCCTCGGTGAGCTCCCAGTCGCCGTAGAACACGCGCCCGCTCGTCGGCACGTCGAGGCCGCCCAGGATGTTGAGCAGCGTCGACTTCCCGCTCCCCGAGGCGCCGAGCAAGACCATCAGCTCGCCCTCGAGCAGCGACACGTCGACGCCGCGCAGGGCCGGCACCTCGACCTCGCCCATCTGGTAGACCTTCGTCAGGCCCACGGCGCGGATGACCTCGTCGGACACGTGCTGGCTCGCGCCGGGGACCACTTCGACCGGCGGTCTGATCAGGGGTCCGAAGGTGGCGGAAGTCAAGCTGACGGTGCTAGACCTCCGAGCCTATGCGCACCGAAATCCTGTTCGCCTGCCTCGCCGCGCTGACGTTCGGCTGCGGCGGCGGCGATGGTGACTCCACGGACACCGAGCCCACGGCGCAGACGAGCGGCGACGAGGGGAGCACGCCGCCGCCCGACGAGGGGAGCGACGAGGGCGAGGACGGCGAGGCCGAGGACGGCGACGACGAAGAGGAGGACGGCATGAGCTGTCTCCCGGTGTCGCGCTGCCACTCGTTCGCCAACCAGGCCTGCGCGCTGGTCGACGCCGAGGGCGCCATCCAGGGCGAGGAGCTCTCGGCGGGCTCCGTCGAGCGCGCGTGCCCCGGCGAGCGCGACGTCGCGGACTCCGTGCAGGAGTGCTTCGACTACGTGGAGATCAGCGAGAGCTGCCGGCGCCGACCCGAGCTGCGCCACCCGGAGTGGCCGTGCGGCCGCACCGACACCGCGCGCTGCGGCCTCGTCATGTGACGCTGCGTTGGCCGAGGGGGCTGCGCGCCCCCTCCCTCGACGCGCGCGAGCGCGCGCCGGGGCCCCCACCCTCGTTCGAACGCGCTGGCGCGCGTTCGCTCCCCGCGCGAGACGCGGGGCCCCCTCGGCCGACGGCCGGCGCTGCGCGCCGGCCTGGCCTCGATCGATCCATCGCGTCATCGACCGCTCTGGAGCGCCGCGAGCGCCGCGCGGAAGTCCGCTGGCGGCTCGCGCGAGAACGAGAGCGCCTC
>JAYRVK010001143.1:0-11495 GCA_041918555.1 Sandaracinaceae bacterium | reverse complement strand
GGACGCGGTTGAGCCGCTCGGTGTTGACCGACCTCGCGCGGGCGACCCAACGGCCGCTCGCGCGCCCGAGCGGCAGCGCGTAGCCGACCGGCTCGCCCAGGCCGCGCTCGAGCACGCGCGCGAGCCGCCGCCGCTCCTCCTCGTCCTCGAGGTCGGCTTCGTGCGGATCGACGTCCGGAGGGAGCAAGGCTTCTTGCTGGAGGAAGTGCCACGGGTCCTCGTAGCCCGCGACGAGCGCGGCCGGCACCTCGAGGAGCGCCGCGAGCGCCTCGCCGAAGCGCTCCGCGTCCGTCGGGCTCGGCGCGCGCTGCGCCGCGCCGGCGTGCTTGAGCGGACCGAGCGCGAGGCGGCTCGGGTCGCGCCAGATCGGCGTGCCGTCGACGCGCCAGAGGATGTCGATCGCCCAGCGGGGCAGCGACTCGCCCGGGTACTGCTTGCCCATGCGCTGGAGCACCACGGAGCCCTCGCCGAAGCGGCGCCGCAGCTCCTCGGCGAACCGCAGGCCCTGCAGGCGCTTGGACTCGCCGACCGCCTCGGTCTTCCACTCCGGCAGGTGCGGCGCCTCGCGGCTCGTCCAGGTCGGCTCGCCCCCGCACGTGAGGCGCAGTCCGGCCGCCGCGAGCGACTGGTCGACGGCCTCGCCCGACGACAAGATGTCTTGCCACGTCGAGTCCTCGTAGGGCTGGCGCGGCCGCGGCTCGTGGCCGAGGCGCTCGATCTCCATCTCGAACTCGAACCGCGTGGCGGCGTGGCTCGAGGTCCCGGTGACGGGCGCGGCGAGCGCGGGGCTCGACGCGAACGCGAGCGGGACGTGGCCCTCGCCGCACATCAGCCCGCTCGTCCCGTCGAGGCCGACCCAGCCGCCGCCCGGGACGTAGACCTCGCACCACGCGTGCAGATCCACGACGTCCTTGAGGACGCCCTTCGCGAGGTCCGGGACGTTGCCCTCGTCGGCGAGCTGGACGAGGTACCCGCTGACGAAGCGCGCCGCGAGCCCGCGCCGGCGGAGCGCCGCGACGAGGAGGAGCGCGCTGTCGCGGCACGAGCCGCGCCCGTTCGCGAGGGTCTCCTCCGGCGACCACACGCCCGGGTCCATGCGGATCACGTAGGCGATGCGCCGCGCGACCGCCTGGTTGAGCGCGACCAGGTAGCTCACGGTGTCGCCCTCGAACGGCACGCGCTCCACGAACGCGTCGAGGGCGGGGCTCGCGGCGGCGCCCAGGAACGGCGCGAGCTCGTTCTGCACCTCGGGCGCGTACGCGAACGGGACCTCGCGCGCGTCGTCGTCGACGAAGAAGTCGAACGGGTTGACGGGGTGGACGTCGAACGCGGCGTCCACGGTGAGCGCGAGCTCCGCCACGGGCCGCTCCGCGGGGAACGAGATCCGCGCCTCCTTCGCGCCCCACGGGTTGTGCTTCCAGCGCACCTCGGCGCCCTGCGGCCGCACGTCGAGGTTGTAGGAGAGCAGCGTCGTGCGCGCGTGATCGGCGGGGCGCAGGCGCACCACGTGCGGCCCGAGGAGCGCTGGCGTCTCGTAGCCGTAGACCGTGCGATGCCGGATGCGGACCTTCATCGGAGGAGCGGGCGTACCACGGTCCCGCGCGACGCGGCAGAGCGTGAGTGAACGAGCGCGACCCGATCAGAGCCCGTACACACGCCGCGGGTTCTCGCACGCCACCCGCCGCGCGAGCTCGGGGTCGAGCCGCTCGAGGATCGCCCACGTCCCGCGCGTGCTCGGGGCGCCGCTCGTCCCCGCGACCGCGCCGCCGAAGAACTCGTCGGCGCCGAGCAGCACGCGATCCGCGTGCGCCTCGAGGAGCGCGCGCCACTCGGGCCGGAGCGCGCCCGTCGTCGGATCCAGTGGGCGGTTGTCGGCGAGCTGGCACCCGGGCGACGGATCGTCGAGCATCTTGAGGCTCAGGTGGAGGTTCGGGTGCGCGCGCATCAGGGCGTCGAGGCGTGCCGCGGTCATGTCGCCGATGTTGTCCCAGCCGACGTGCGACCAAACGATCACGGCCGGGGCGTGCGCGAGCAGCCGCTCGAGCCCGGCGATCGTGTCCTCGAGCGCAGCGGGGTTGTTGCCGCCCATCGCCTCGTTGCGGAAGCACGAGCGGCCCATCGCGTTGATCGGGAGATCCTCGGGGACGAGGACCGTGTGTCCGTCCACCATCTCGGCGTGGACGTCGATGGGGACACCGCGCCGCGCCGCGAGCTCCGCGAGGCGCAGCAAGTAGGGGTGGTCCGCCGGCGCCGAGATGAACGAGTGGCTCGCCACGATCGAGAGGTGCAGCGTCGCCATCTCGCCGAAGCCCACCGCGCCGTCGTCGAGGACTCGCTCGGCCGCCGCCTCGAACGCGTCGAGGTCCGCGGCCTCGGGAGCGATCCCCGAGACCGCGCTCGCGTGGACGGTCGGGTTGAGCGCGCCGCCGCCCGCGACGAGCGCGAGGCGGCCCGGGTGCGCGCGCACGATCGCGAGGAGGCTCGAACCGCCCTCGGCCGAGGGCTCGAGGTACGTGTAGTGGCTGCTCGTCGCGGCCGAGTCGGGATCGGCGAACGGTGGCGGCATCAGGAGCGAGGTCGCGATGCCGACCTCATCCATCGTCGCGAGGAGCGCGAGGACGCTCTCGTCGAAGGGGCGGTTGGCCACGAGGTGCTGATGCACGTCGACCCCGCAGGGTCCGCCCGCGTCGGGCGGGATCGACGCGTCGCGCGCGGTCGCGTCGGCCGTCGCGTCCAGCGGAGCCCCCGCGTCGGGTGGCGGAGCGCCGCCGCAGGCGGCGAGGAGCGTGAGGCACAGAGGCGCGCGGGTAGGCATCCGTCGAGCGTCCGGGAACGACCTTGCGGAAACCCTAAGCGACCCTCCCGGTGCCGTTTCGATCGCGCCTCGTCGGGCTGACCTCGCCGATCGGCGCGATCGGCGCGCCGCCCGCCGTGCTAGCTTCGGGCTCGGGTGGCGACGCCGGGACGCACGCGCGAGCGAGAGCCGAAGATCGAGCCGCTCTTCGCGCGCTACCGGCCCCTCGACGGAGCGTTCGACGAGATCTTCACGCCGAACGGGAAGGCGCGGCGCGGGCTCGCCGACGTGGTGCGGCGGCTCGACGCGCTCGGCGAGAAGGAGCTCAAGCTCCGCCAGCGGCTCGCGGACGGCGCGTTCCTCCGCGCGGGGATCACGTTCCGCGTCTACTCGGACTCGCGCGGCATCGACAAGATCTTCCCCTTCGACCTCATCCCGCGCGCGGTGAGCGCGAGGCGCTGGGAGGCCCTCGAGCGCGGCCTCGAGCAGCGCGTGCGCGCGCTCAACCTGTTCCTGGCCGACGTCTACGGGCCGCAGAAGATCTTCGCCGACCGCGTCATCCCGAAGGAGATCGTCCTCGGGTCCAAGGGCTACCTCCCGCAGCTGATGGGCGTGCGCCCGCCCGGCGGCGTGTACGTGCACGTCGCGGGGATCGATCTCGTGCGCGCCCCCAACGGGGAGCTCCTCGTGCTCGAGGACTACGTGCGCGTGCCCTCGGGCGTCTCGTACGTCCTCGAGAACCGCCTGGTGATGAAGCGCGTGTTCCCGCAGCTCTTCGCGAAGGCGCGCGTGCGGCCGGTCGACGGCTACCCGATCCGCCTGCGCGAGGGCCTGCGCAGCCTCTCGAAGAGCGACGCGCGCCTCGTGGTGCTCACGCCCGGGCAGTACAACAGCGCGTACTTCGAGCACAGCTTCCTCGCCCGCCGCATGGGCTGCGACCTCGTGCGGGGCGGCGACCTCTTCGTGCACGACGACCGCGTCTACGTGAAGACGACGCGCGGGCCCGAGCGCGTCGACGTGATCTACCGGCGCATCGACGGCGAGTTCCTCGACCCGACGGTGTTCCGAAGGGACAGCCTCCTCGGGGTGCCCGGGATCGTGCGCGCGTACGCGAAGGGCAACGTCGTCCTCGCGAACGCGCTCGGCAACGGCTGCGCCGACGACAAGGCGGTGTACCCGTTCGTGCCGCAGATCGTGCGCTACTACACCGGCGAAGAGCCGATCCTCGGGCAGGTGCCGACGTTCCAGTGCGCCGAGCCGGCGAGCCTCGACCACGTGCTCGGGAACCTCGGCGCGATGGTGGTGAAGGCGGTCGACGCGTCGGGCGGCTACGGCATGCTCTTCGGCCCGACCTCGACCAAGAAGCAGCAGCGCGAGTTCGCGGCGCGCCTGCGCGCGAACGGGCGGGACTACGTCGCGCAGCCGGTCGTGGAGCTCAGCACGTGCCCGACGATGACCCCGCACGGGCCGCAGCCCCGGCGCGTGGACCTGCGGCCCTACGTGGTCACGGGGACGAGCACGTGGGTGCTCCCGGGCGGGCTCACGCGGGTCGCGCTCAAGGAGGGCAGCTACGTCGTCAACTCGAGCCAGGGCGGCGGCAGCAAGGACACCTGGGTGATGGCGGAGGACGGCGCGGAGGACCCGGAGGCCGCCGAGTGATCTCGCGCGTCGCGAGCAGCTGCTTCTGGCTGCACCGCTACCTCGAGCGCGCCGAGAACGTCGCGCGCCTCTTGCGCGTGAACCGCTCGTTCGTGCTCGACGTCCCCGTCGACGAGCTGGAGAAGCACTACCCGCTGATCATCGTGTGCGGGGAGCAGGCGCGCTTCGACGCGCGCGTCGAGCCGGCGCTGCGCCACGATCGTGAGGTCGTGGAAGACTACTTGACGTGGGAGTCGGACAACCCCGTCTCGATCAAGAGCTCGATCCTGTGGGCGCGCGAGAACGCCCGGACCACGCGCGAGGTGATCTCGCTCGAGATGTGGGAGTCGCTCAACGACCTCTGGAACTACCTGCGCTTCGGCAAGGGGCGGCGCCAGTACAAGCGCGACCGCGACGCGTTCTTCAAGCGCGTCAAGGACGGCTGCGACCTCGTGCTCGGGCAGACCGAGTCGACGCTGCTCGAGGGCGAGCCGCTCGACTTCATGCGCCTGGGGCGCTTCCTCGAGCGGGCGAACCAGACCGCGCGGATGCTCGACGTGAAGCACCACACGCTCGGGCCCTCGCTCGTCGTCGAGACGCCGGTCGAGACCGCGCACTGGAGCGCGCTCCTCTACAGCTGCGGCGCGGCTGAGGCCTACCACAAGCGCTGGCCGGCCCGGCCGGACGGGCGCTCGATCGCGGCCTTCCTCATCAAGGAGCCCGCCCACCCGCGGAGCGTGCTCGGGAGCCTGATGCGCGCGCACGACACGTTGTCGCGGATCCGCGCCGAGGGGCACCCGCGGATGGGCGGCGAGGCCGCGCGTCGCCTCGCCGTGCTCGTCGAGCACCTGCGCGAGTGCCCGATCGACGCGTCGATCCACGACGAGCTGACCCACGTGATCGACGAGACCGCGAAGATCTGCGTGGCCATCGACGAGGCCTACTTCGAGCCCGGCGATCAGGCGGCGCTGTTGGAGCCTGCGAATTGACTCACAGCGACCCGGGCGCGGACTGCAGCGGGCAGTCGATGAAGGTCGAGGTGATCTCGTAGTCGATGACGCGCCCCGCGCGCGGGGTGATCACGTAGTCCGGCGCGACGTCGAACATGTCCGTGGAGGCCGTGTACGCGGGGCTCGACTCGATGGACGGAAGGCCCGCGGGCACGGTGACGGTGACCATCGCCCACAGCGGCGTGTAGTCGTCGTCTTCGTGGCCGACCCCGAAGACGTTGTTCGAGGTGCGCAGCTCGCCGTCTCCGTCGAGGTCCATCCTGCGTATCGGCTCGGAGAGCGGGAGCGCTTCGTCCTCGCGCCGCAGCACGTAGACGTTGCGGACGAAGGGCTCGCCGCTCGGGAGCACGGCGCGGTTCGCGGTCACCGCGGCGAAGTCGAAGCAGCGCGCCTCGCGCTCGCGCACGAAGACCCGCCCGCTCGGCGCGACGGTGACGCCCGGCGCCACCTCGACGCCCGCCTCGAGGGCGGCGATCGGGCAGTGCCAGAGCTCGCTCGTCGACCGCGGCGCGGCCAGGCCGAGCTCGTCCACGAGCGCGAGCACCGCGTCCACGCTCCCCACCTGGCCGCTCCACGCCTCGGGGACCTCGACCTCGTGGACCTGGCCGTAGTGCGCGTAGCCCTCGTCACCCGGGAGGCGGTCGGCGACGATGGGGTGATCGATGGCCACGCAGCGCGCGCCCTCGCGCCGGCAGAGGCGGTACACCGGCATCGTGCTGACCGTCGCGCCGCCGATCGTCCAGTAGCCGGTGCGCCGGCCGTGCACCCACCCATAGAAGAGCGTGGCGACCCCGTCGATGCCGTCCTCGTCGGCGATGCGCCCCGCGAGCCCCGCCTCGTCGTACACCGACGGCAAGGCGGGGGCCGCGCCTGCGCACGCGCAGAGCGTCACCCCCAGCGCTGCGGCGATGGGGAACGAGCGTGGGACAGGGCGGGTGCGCACGAGGAGCTCCGGCCCACGCCTATGCCGCGGCCCGATCTGCGTTACGTCGCTGCGGGGTCTCGACGACGCCGGGACGACGGCCCGGTCGCGCCTCGGCGCGCACGCGACGACTCACCGAGTGGTCCGCGATCCTCTGGGGATCACGTGGCGCCTCGTCGTCCGTGAGGTCCGCGCCTCCCCTTGACCGCGCGGGGGGCGGGCCCCGAGGATCTCTCGCGATGTCCTCCCAGCTCCTCGCGATCTCCTTCGACAGCGCGGCGTCCCCGTCCTTCACCCTGAAGGCGGGGCGCGCGAGCGCGAAGCCCGCGGCGGGCTGGGGCTTCGCCTGGTACCCCATGGACGACGGCGCGGCCGTCGTGATCAAGGATCCGAACGCGACGCACGAGACGCCGCTCACGCGCACGCTGCGCGACTGGGACCGGTTCCGATCGTGCGTGTTCCTCTGCCACACGCACGGCGCGGCCAAGCGGGTCGCGCAGCAGGACACGCACCCGTTCCAGCGGAGCTACGCGGGGCGCGACTGGGTCTTCGCGCACAGCGGAGACCTCGATCGGCGCTTCGCGGACGAGCTGCCGATCGACGATCCGAGCTTCGAGCCGCTCGGCACCACCGACTCCGAGCGGGCGTTCTGCTGGCTCCTCGAGCAGGTCCGCGACGCGGGCGCGCGCAGCCTGCAGGACATCGGCTGGGCGGTGCTCCACGGGTGGATGAAGCGCCTCAACGAGCTCGGGACGGCCTCGTTCCTGATGAGCGACGGGCGCGACGTCATCGCGTACGCGGACCAGGGCGGCGCGCGCGATCTGCACCGCATCCGCCGAAAGCCGCCGCACGCGACGACGCTGCTCGACGGCGAGCGGATCGTGGTCGACGTCGGCGATCCGTACGACATCAACCGCACCATGGCGATCGTCGCGCGGGCGCCGCTCTCGAAGGAGCCGGGCTGGGAGCCGCTCGCGCGCGGCGAGATGGTGGTCGCGCGGCGCGGCACCTACACGTGGGCGAGCCACCACCCGGCCGAGGGCGCCGACGCGGGGGCGCGCGAGGCGGGCCCGCTCTGGACCGCGACGACGAGCGGCGGCGAGCCGGCCCGCGTCGAGAGCGGACCGCCGAAGGCGGCCGAGGCCCAGGCCCTCGAGGGGCGCCACGCGCGGGCCGTCGAGCAAGACGACTTGCCTCGCGACGGCCGCATCCTCGAGGTCGAGCACGAGACGATCTACCGCTACGAGGAGGCGGTCGAGCGCAGCACGCACGTGTTCCGCCTGCACCCCGTGCACGACGCGCGGCAGGAGGTGCTCGACTACCAGCTCGAGATCAGTCCGCCCGGCGCGGGCAGCCGCGCGGAGGACGTGTTCGGCAACCACGTCCTCAACTTCAAGCTCGAGCGGCCCTACCAGGAGCTCTGGATCCGCGCGGCGAGCCGCGTGCGCATCCGGCCCGAGCCCCCCCCCGAGCCGTTCGTGCGCTCGACGATCCCGCTCGTGTGGATGCCCTGGCAGCGGCAGATGATGATGCCGTACCTCTTGCCGCACGAGCTCCCCGAGACCCAGCTCCGCGCGCTCTCGGAGTACGCGCAGAGCTTCGTCGAGCGCAACGATCACGACCTCATCGAGACGCTCGCGGACATGAACCAGAGCATCTTCCGGGACTTCGCCTACGTGCCGGGCTCGACGATGCTCGAGACCTCGCCCTTCACGGTGTTCGTGCGGCGCGAGGGCGTCTGCCAGGACTTCGCGAACCTCTTCATCTGCCTCTGCCAGCTCCTCAACGTCCCGGCGCGCTACCGCGTCGGCTACATCTACACGGGCGCGGACTACGCGAACAAGCTCCAGTCCGAGGCGAGCCACGCGTGGGCCGAGGTCTACCTCCCGAGCGTCGGCTGGCGCGGCTACGACCCGACCAACGGCGTCCTCGCGAACCTCGATCACGTGCGCGTCGCCGTCGGCCGCAACTACCGCGAGGCCACGCCGACGAGCGGCACGCTCTTCAAGGGCGGCGCGGGCGAGACGCTCGAGACGAGCGTGAAGGTCAAGGTGATCGAGGAGTAGCGACGCGCCGATGGAGGCGCGGGTCGTCGTGCACGCCCGGACCTCGACGCACGAGGTGAGGAGAGCAGTACGACTTGCATCGATGGATCGGGCGCGGGCTGGTCGAGGTCGTGGCGCCCGCGTGAGGGTATCTCCCCATGCGGCGGGGAGGAGCGAGCGCGCGCAGACGGCTCGCGGATTGATCGGAGCACGTGACGAAGGTGGAGCCGCCGAGGTACCGTGCGCTCCATGAAAGATACTTGGGGGGGTATCGCGCTGATGGCGCTGCTGGCGGTTGGCTGCGACTGTGGCGGGGGGGACACCCCGCCCGTCGACGAGTGCACCGAGGACATGGACTGCACGGCGGCGAACCCGTGGTGCGTGAACCGCGAGTGCGTGCAGTGCCGGACCGGCGCCGACTGCGCCGGGCCCGGCCAGTCCTGCAACGCCGCCAACGAGTGCGTCGGCGGGAGCACCGACGCGGGGAGCGGCGGCACCGACGCGGGCGGCGACGCCGGCGGCACCATGTGCGTCGGCGCGCCGCCGCAGTGCTGCACGAGCACCATGACGACGGTGGACGCAGCGTGCGCCGGGACGACCTGGACGTGCCCCGCGATGTCGACGATGGGCGCGTGCGAGGGCGAGTGCCTCCCGATCTCACACCAGTGTTGCCGCAACATGGACGGTAGCGGCGGCAGCGTGCCGCCGATCTGCGCGGACGGTGCCACTGTGGAGAGCTGTCCTCCCGATTCGTTCGGCCACACTCTGTGCTGCACCGGGGCGAACCCGGGATGCTGTCTCGGCGGTGGAGAGCCGATCGGGGACGCGATGTGCAACGGCATGGGAGGGTGGCGATGTGATGGCGAGGCGAGCCCGTGCGGCGGTGACGCCTGAGCGCGCGCGGCTCGGGCCCGCGCTGATCGTCGCGCTGACGCTCACGGGGTGCATCGGGGGCGCGTCCAAGTCGCGCGGGGACGCCTGCGACCTCAACAGCCAGTGCGACACGCCGCTCGTGTGCCGGCTCGGCCGGTGCCGCGTCGAGTGCGCCACCTCGCGGGACTGCACCCAGCGCACCCAGTGCCTCGTCGACGAGCTCGGCCTCGGCGCGTGCCAGCTCGGCGACGAGACGCGCTGCGCGCTGGACAGCGACTGCCCCGCGGGGCTCGTGTGCGGGCAGACGCGCTGCCTCAACGAGTGCGCGACCGACCGCGACTGCCTGGCCGGGGCGGCCTGCGTGCGGACTGACGGGGGCTCGGACGACGCGTGCGACGGCGCGAGCGGCTGCGTGTGCCGCGACCGCGCGCAGGTCGCGTGCCTCTACGACGGGGACTGCCGCTCGGGCGACGATCCGTCGCGCTGGCTCGCCTGCATCGGCGGCGCGTGCCGGCCGGAGTGCGTGACCGACCGCGACTGTCCGTCGTTCCGGTGTCTCCCGCTCGCGCCCGAGCTGCTCGAGCGCCTCGGCACCGACGGCGGCTACTGCGGGCCCCCGAGCGAGTGCGAGCGCTGGTACGTGCGCGAGGGCGCCACCGGGCCGGGCATCGGCGGCTGGGCCGACGCGAGCGGCGACCTGCCGGCGGTCCTCGCCGCGGCCGCGAACCGGCCGGCGTGCGCCGAGATCTGGGTCGCCGAGGGTCGCTACGTCGCGCCGGCCGAGGGCTTCGTGGTCGCCGCGGGGGTCCAGGTCCACGGCGGCTTCGCGGGCGACGAGCTGGTCCTCGGGAGCCGGCACGGGGGCGCCACGGTGCTGAGCGGCGATCGGGCCGGCGACGATCCCGCCTCGCGCGCGGACAACGCGCCCCACGTGGTGGACGTGCCCGCGCTCGCGAGCCGCGTGCTCCTCGACGGACTCACGATCTCGGGCGGGCAGGCGAGCGGCGCCGGCGAGGACGGCGCGGGCGGGGGCGTGCGCATCGGGCGCGGCGCCACCGAGGTCGCCCTGCGCGCGGTCCGCCTCGTCGACAACGAGGCTTCCGGTGGTGGAGGCCTCTCCGCGCTCGCGGGGGCGAGCGTGCTCGTAGTCGAGAGCGAGATCGCGGACAACCGCGCCCCGCTCGCGGGCGGCGGCGGCGCCGATCACGTGGGCTCGACGGTGCGCTACGAGGACACCGTGTTCCGCGGCAACTCCGGGCAGGGCGCGGGTGGGCTCAACGCGATCGCGGGCGCGCGCGTGGAGCTCCTGCGCTGCGAGCTCGTGGACAACACGGCCGAGGGGCTCGGCGGCGCGATGCGCGTCGGCGCGACGAGCGAGGCGGCCGAGGTCACGCTGGTGAGCTCGAGCCTGCGCGCGAACCGAGCCGCGACCGGCGGCGCGATCCACGCCGCCAACGCCGCGACCGTGCTGCGCCTGCGCAACGTGATCGCGTGGGGGAACGAGGCGAGCGCGGACGGCGGCGCGCTCTCGCTCGTGGAGGGGGCCCGCGCGCTCGTCGCCGCGAGCACGCTCGCGCGCAACCGCGCGGCCGGGCTCGGGGGCGCGATCCACGTCGTGGCCCCGGCCGTCCTCGAGATGACCAACTCGATCGCGTGGGCGAGCACGGCCGCGACGGCCGATCCCACGCGCGCGCAGGTCGAGGGCGATCTCTCGGGCGTGAGCTACTGCGCCCTCGAGGGCCACGCGAGCGGGGATGGAAACGTGGCCGCCGGCGCGCTCTTCGCGGACCTGGACGGCGGCGCCGACGCCGACCTCGCGCCGGCCGTCGGGTCGACGGCGATCGGCGCGGGCGACCCGGCGCGGCTCCCGCTCGACGAGCTCGACGCGGACGCGGATCTGGACGTCGTCGAGCCCCTCCCGACCGATCGCCTCGGCGCTCCGCGGCTCCGATCGGGAGCGCTCGACCTCGGCGCGGTGCAGCGCGATGAATGACGGGAGGCTCGGGATGAAGCAACTCATCTTGCTTGGTGCGGTCATCCTCGCGACCGGCTGCGACCTCGAGGGGCGCAAGGCCGTCGCGGAGGCCTGCGATCTGAACAGCGACTGCGACGCGCCGCTCGTGTGCCGCCTGTCGCGCTGCCGCGTCGAGTGCACGACCTCGCGCGACTGCGCGCTCGGGCTGGACTGCATCTTCGACTCGAACAACCTCGGC
>JAYRVK010001142.1:0-2135 GCA_041918555.1 Sandaracinaceae bacterium | reverse complement strand
CGAGGACGAGCTGGTCGCGGGGGGTAGCTGGATCTTCCGGCCGACGACCCACACCCGCGTCGAGCTCTCCGGCCCGCCGCTTGCGCCCGTAGGCGACATGCTTCACCGCCTCGCCTCCGCGCTCGCCTTCGCCGTCCTCCTCCCCTCCGCCGCGCACGCCCAGCCGCCGCCCGAGCTGGACGCGCCGATGCTCATCGGCGCGGGCCTCGGCATGCTCGGCGCCGGCGTCGCCCTCGACGCGCTGCTCTTCGCGGTCGCCGACGACTCGATCCTCGAGACGGGGAACGGCGAGGGCGGGCTCGCGCTCGCGATCCCGCCCGTGCTCGTCGCCGGCGGGATCATGTACCTCGCCGGAGGGATCGCCGCCGCGGCCGGCGCCGACGGCGACACCGCGCTCCTCGTCGGCGCGATCGCGAGCTGGATCGCGTCGCTCGCGATCGGCGCGGCGGCGCTCGCGGTCGGGCTCGATCCCGACGCGCGCATCGGCGGCTTCACGAACGAGCCGGCGGCCACCTACCTCGGCGTCCACGCGGGCGCCTCGTTCCTCATGGGGACGCTCACGTTCGTGATCACCCTCGCCGCGCCGAGCCCGCCGACCCCGCCGGACGACGAGGCGCCCTGAGCGTCGTACCCTCCGGTTCGATGCGCCGCGTCGTCCTCGTCTCGCTGGCCCTCTCGGGCTGCTACCTCTCGCACGGCGGCGCGCCAATCCCCGACGCGGGCCGTCCCGATGCGAGCCGCCCCGACGCGGCCCGCCCCGACGCGAGCCGCCCCGACGCGGCCCGTCCCGACGCGGGCCCTCCGGGCTGCGTGTTCGAGCTCGCGGATCGGCGCTCGCTCGCGTGGATCGCGGACGCCGATGGATGCAGCTACTTCGGGCACCCGCGCGCGGTCTCGCACGGCGCGGGGGTCGCGCTCGTCGCGAGCGAGCAGCGCACTTGCCGCGACCGCGAGCCGTTCGCCCTCGCGACCCTCGGCACCGTGCGCGACGGACGCCTCCGGATCCCGGACGCCGTGGTCTCCCTCCCGCACGACGCGAGCGTCGCCCCCGCCGCGACGACGGATGACCGCCTCGGGATCGCCACGGGGCTCACGCTCACCACCCTCGACGCCGACCTGTTCCACGTGGCCACCGGCGAGCTCGCGGAGCCGCTCGTCTCCGTCCCCGGCTGCCCGATGAGCCTCCGCGCGCAGCACCTCGCCGGCGCGCGCGGCCGCTGGCTCGCGATCTTCGACTGGTTCGAGTGCGACGTCTCCGGCGCGATCCTCTCGACCCACGCGCTCGACGGCGGCGATGCGCAAGAGATCTTGCGCACGTACGAGCCGATCGCCGGCGCCACCGCGGTCGGCGACGGCTTCGCGTGGGTGTCCCGCCCGCGCGGGGACCGGCCCGTCTCGCGGCTCTGGCGGAGCTCCTCGGGCGAGCTCCTCCGCGAGACCGCGATCGAGGTCGAGGGCGCGGCCGCGGCGATCGTCGAGGGCCAGGAGCCCGGACGACTCACCTTGCTGTATGCACGCACGGACGCCGCGAGCGTGGTCCGGCTCACCGTGATCGAGCTCGACGCGGAGGATCGCGAGCTCGATCGCCGCGAGCTCGAGCCCTTCGCGATGCCCGCGGGCGGGTTCGAGGTCGCGAGCCTCGCCGCGACGCGCACCCGCTTGGGGCTCGTGGCCGCGGTGTCGCTCGCATGGACCGGCGGCGCGATCGCCGGCGGCCTCGCGGTGATCGCGCTCGACGATGCGGGCGCGGTGCTCGGCCGCTTCGAGCACTTCGACGAGGCCGGCGCCGGCGGCACCGTGAGCGTCGCGGCGAGCGGCGAGCACGTGATCGTCCACCACGACGTCACCGACCACCGCACCACCGAGGCGCTGCTGTTCGCTTGTCGGGGACGATGACCGATCGTCACGACCGCCGAGCCGGCCTCGCCGGATTGGCAGCCGCTCGACCCGTCGCCGTCGCACCCCCGCGCGAGCGTGCACGGCACGCCGCGTGCAGACGCTCGCACCATGTACCGCGACCCCGTCGTCGCCCTCGAGGCTCGCGACGATGGCCGCGCGCGCCTCGAGAGAGAGCGCGTCCCACACCGCCTGCGGCGGCGCACGTGGAGGATGGCGCGCGGCCTCACCTACAGCGT
>JAYRVK010001141.1:0-9996 GCA_041918555.1 Sandaracinaceae bacterium | reverse complement strand
GAGGGTGAGGCGGCCGAGGGTGAGGCGGCCGAGGAATCGCAAGACGACTTGCGGTTCGGCGCGCGCATCCACGGCGAGTACCGCCACCGCTTCGTCGCGATGAGCGACGTCCCGCTCGAGCCGCTGCCGCGCACCACCGCGGAGGAGACCGGCCGATTGGGCCTGAATTACTGGGGCGAGCAGTGGCTGCGGCTCGGCGGCGAGCTGCGGCTCGAGCCGATCCTGCGCCTCGTCGGCGAGCTCGACCTGCTGTTCGGCGGCGCGTACGGCGACACCGCGATCGGGCAGGGCCCCGCGGCGTGGAGCCGCGAGGAGTACGGCTACCCGGGGCTCCGCCTCCGGCAGCTCTTCCTCGAGTGGCTCACGCCGATCGGCCTGATCCGCGTCGGACAGCAGGCCTTCCCGTGGGGCCTCGGGATCCTCGCGAACGGCGGGAACGCCGAGCCGCCCTTCGGCGACTACCGCTTCGGCGATCTCGTGCGGCGCCTCCTCTTCGCGACGAAGCCCGCCGGCGCCGACAGCTCGTTCACCGTCGCGGTCGCGGGCGACTGGGTGGCCTACGACCTCATCGCGGACTTCGAGCGCCGCGAGGACCTCGCGTTCCAGGGCGTCCTCGCCGGGTTCTGGGAGGAGGGCGACGACCGCGTCGGCGCGTACGTCGCCTACCGCAACCAGAGGAACCGGCTCGACGACGAGCTCTCGATCTTCGTCGCAGACGTGCACGCCAACTTGCACTTCGACGAGCCGAGCGGAGGACGGATCCTCGCCGCGGTCGAGATCGCGTACGTGCGCGGCATCACCACGTTCACCCGCTCCGTCGAGATGCCGGAGCAGGAGGTCGAGCAGCTCCTCGCGGTCGCGCAGATCGGCCGCGTCTCGCCGCACCTCGACGTGATCCTCGAGGGCGGCTACGCGTCGGGCGACAGCAACTTCGAGGATCGCTTCCAGCGCCGCGCGACGATGGACCCCGACCACCGCGTGGGGCTCATCCTGTTCCCCGAGGTGCTCGCCGCGATGAGCGCGCGCTCGGCCGCCCTCGCGTCCAGCCCCGAGACGTTCGCGCGCCCGGCGCGCGGGCTCGAGCTGTTGCCGACCAACGGCGGCGTCGCGGGGGCGTACTACCTCTTCCCGTACGCGATGTGGCGCCCGCTCGACTGGTTCGAGGGCCGGCTCGGGATGGTCGTCGCGTGGGCCTCGACCGACTTAGTCGATCCTTACAACCAGCGCTCGCGCTCGCGAAACCAGAGCTACCTCGGCGGCGATCCGACGCGGCGCGATCTCGGGATCGAGCTCGACGGCTCCGTCCTCTTGCACGGGCCGATCGCGGAGGGCATCGAGCTCTCCGGCGGCGTCGAGGGCGGCGTGCTCGTCCCGGGCCGTGCCTTCGACGACGCCGACGGGGACGCGATGAGCCCCGTCGGGCTCTTGAGGTTGCGCCTCGGGATCCGCTACTAGGCCAGGACGATGAGGACCAAGGACCACCGCTGGGCGCTCGTGCTGTTCGTCGGGCTCGGCGGCTGCGACGGCGGCTCGGGCGCCGACGCCGGCGTCGCCGACGCGGGTGACGTGGACGCGGCCGCGGCCGACGCGGGGCTCGACGCGATGGCGCCGCCCTTCGAGCCGGACTCCTACTGTCCGGGCCAACCGGGCTGCGAGGCGGGGGAGGGCGGCACCTTCGAGGTGGGCGCCGCGCGCGCGCTCATCACCCCGACGCTCGACGAGCGCACCGACGTCATGACCCTCGACGTCGACGGTGACGGGATCTTCGACATCCGCGACGGAGACACCTTCGCCGACCGCGACGGAGATCCTGGCTTCCAGGGCGTGTGGATCGCGGGCTTCGGCAACGCGCGGCCGGCGAGCGGCGTGCACGACGACGTCCACGCGATCGCGGTCGCGATGCGCAACGCGGACACCACGATCGTGCTCGTCGCGCTCGACGTGATCGGCTGGTTCAAGCCCGACATGGATCGCATCCGCGAGATGGTCGCCGACCTCGGGATCGATCACGTCGCGATCTCCGCCACGCACGTGCACCAGAACCGCGACACGATCGGGATCTGGGGCATCACGCAGGACGCGACCGGGCTCTCGCCGGCGTACAACGACTACATCCGGCGACAGGCCGCGCAGGCGATCCGGGACGCGGTCGGCGCGCTGCGCCCCGCGCGCGTGCAGTACGCCGAGGTGGACCTGCGCGACATCCCGGGCGGGCCGGAGCGCGTCGTCGGCGACAACCGCGATCCCGAGATCCTCGATCCGGGGATCCGCTTGATGCGCTTCCTCGACGCGAGCGACGAGACGACGATCGCGACGGTGGTGAACTTCGGCGCGCACCCCGAGTACCTCGACTCGCACAACACGATGATCTCGGGGGACATCGGGCACTGGCTGCGGCTCGGGATCGAGGAGGGCGCTCCGGCGCCGGACGGGAGCGCGGCGGCGGGCGTCGGCGGCATCACGCTCTGGATGAACGCGGCGGTCGGCGGGCAGATCGGGCCCAACCAGATCGACGTGCGCGAGTGGGACGACACGCCGGTGATCCAGGAGGACGACGTCTGGGAGTTCACGCAGACGGTCGGCGAGCAGCTCGCGTACTGGAGCTTGCGCGCGCTCGGGCCCGACGGAGGCTCGACGACCCTCGAGACCGCGGCGCTCGGCTACCGCACGCGGACGTTCTTCGTCGACGTGCAGAACACCGGCTTCCACATCGCGATCTCGCAGGGCCTCTTCGATCGGCCGGGGGAGAACTGGGATCCCGAGCGGGTGATCATCCCGGGCGAGAACGAGCCCGATCTCCTCACCGAGGTGAGCGTGATCGACGTCGGCGAGGTCACGATGATCACCGCGCCGGGCGAGCTCGATCCGAGCCTCTTCCTCGGCGGCTACGACGGCGAGTACACGCCGCCCACCGCGATGATCGTGGATCCGGGGAACCCGAACCCGCCGGATCTCACGATGGCGCCGGGGCCGCCGTACCTGCGCGACCTCGCGCGGACCGATGCAATGCAAGTCTGGTTGCTCGGGATGACCAACGACTACCTCGGGTACTTCGTGCCCGAGTTCAATTACGAGCTCAGCGCGTCGGCGCCCTACCTCGACGAGGCGGAGGGCGATCACTACGAGGAGACCAACTCCGTGGGGATCGACGGGTGGCCGACGATTCGCCGAGAGCTCGAGGCGTTGCTCCAGTGGAGCGCGGAGTGAGTGAGGGAATGACGATGCGTGGAATTGCACTTGGGGTTGGCTCGATCGCGCTCGCGCTGAGCGCGTGCGGTGGGGGCTCGGGGACGGACGCCGGCTCCGGCGACGGGGGCATGGTGTCGGACCTGCCGCCGCTCGAGGCGTACGTGGAGAGCCCCACGTCGTTCGATCCGACCGCGGCGGACTTCGCCTGCCTCGGGATGCGCAACGCGCCGGTCGGGGGCGACCCGATCGACGTCGAGTTCCAGCTCCGCGACTTCCAGGACAGCTTCGAGGTCGTCGGGGCGCAGGTCTGGCTCTTCGGCGACAACGTGATCGCCGACTCCTGCACCGGCGGCTGCCAGATGCTCGAGACGGACGCGATGGGCAACGCCTCGGCGCGGCTCCCGGCCGGCGGCTGGTACGCGTACCGCGTGCTCCCGCTCGACGGCCCGACCTCGCGCACGACGGTGTTCGGCGTGTTCCAGTACAACGAGCCCGCGCCCGCGACGGCCGGCGGTTCGGTGGAGGGGAACTCGGTCTCGGGCTCGACCATCGATCTCATCCCGGCGCTCCTCGGCGTCACGCGCGAGCCGGGGCGCGCGATCGTCGCGGGGCGCGTCACCGACTGCGTCGACGCGCACAACATCGCGAACGTCGAGGTCCGCGTGTACGACCCGGACGGCGCGTACATCACGCCCGGCACGCGCCCGACCGACCCGAACTACCACTACTTCATGGGCCTCGTGATGGGGAACGTGCCCGATCAGAACGCGGAGTTCACCGCCGCCGACGGGCTCTACGTGATCCCGCAGGTGCCGCTCGTCGACGATCGCCCGTATCGCGTCGAGGCGTGGGCGAACCTCGACGGGACCTACCAGCGCATCTCGTGCGAGACGGCGCGGCTCTACGCGGACTCCGTCACGATCCTGAACCTCGGGCCGACCCGCGCCGACGCGGATCCGTCCTGCCTGTGATCGCCACGAAATCATTGACGAGAGGGGCCTCGACGCGGGAAAACCGACCCAGGCGAGCGTGCGCTCGTCGGGAGTAGCGATGCGAAAGCTCTGGCTTCAGATCCCCTGCCTTCTCGCGCTGACGATCGCCGCGCCGATCGCGTTCGCGCAGGACGACGACGGCGCCGAGGGCGCCGAGGGAACCGGGACGGACGGCGACACGCCCGACGACATGCTCGGCCACGACGAGGTCGAGGGACCCGACGACGGCGGTCCGACCGACGACGGGGGAGGCGCTCCGCCGCCGCCGCCGCCGCCGCCGCCGCCGCCCCCCCCGCCGCCGCCCCCGCCCCCCCCCTCGGGCTCGAGCGGTGGCTCGGGCGGCGGGGCGAGCGCCGACACGGGCATCCCGATCAACATCCACCTCCACGGCTACTACCGCGCCCGGCTCGTCACCACGGACTCGCAGCCCGTCCTCGGTTCTTCGCCGGCGGTCGACGGCGCGGCGCACGCGGCGTACGGCTTCATGCGGCTCCGCCTCGATCCGTCGATCTTGTACGGATCGGACCAGGAGAACCCCGTCGCGGCCCTCCACAGCCAGATCGACATCCTCGACAACGTCGCCTTCGGCGACAACAACCGGCTCGCGGGCACGCCGCTCTTCGCGGGCGATCCCTCCGAGACGAGCATCCTCGACGGCGATCTCTCGCAGGCGCTCCGCGTGCGGCGCCTGTGGCTCCAGTTCCTGATCCCGATCGGTCAGATCCGCATCGGCCGGCAGGGCTCGCAGGGCGGCCTGGGCCTCTTGTTCAACGACGGCAACGGCTTCCGGAACGACTTCGGCGACGCGCTCGACGGCACGACCTTCGACCGCATCCTCTTCGCGACGCGCCCGATCTCGATCTTCAACGCGCTGACGCGCGGAGACGCGCGGCCGACCCCCCTGATCCTCGCGCTCGCCTACGACTGGCTGGCCGAGGACACGCGCGGGTTCGGCCGCGATCCGATCCCGCGTCGCCCGCGGCCCTTCACGTGGCTCACCGGCGGCGAGGACGACGTCTGGCAGACGACCCTCGTGCTCGCGTGGCGCGACATGGACTTCAACTCGAACGTGAACGCGCGCGACGAGCTGAGCGCGGGCCTCGTGATGGTCCACCGCGGCCAGGACTCGACGGATTCGAACATCTGGATCGGCGACGCCTTCTACCGCCTGCGCTGGTCGGCGTTCGGGCGCCGCGCCCCGTCGATCTACTCCGAGGGCGAGCTCTACACGATCCAGGGCACGACGAACGGCGTCGGGCTGATCGGGCCCATCGATCCCGACACCGGCCGCACCGGCCCGCAGGGCGGCGCGAACATCTGGGGCGGCGCGGCGCGCATCGGCCTCGAGTCGTCCGAGAACGCGTGGTCGATCCCGGACCAGTCGAACAACCGCCCCGGCGACACCTTCGCGTCGTGGGCCTTCTACCTCGAGTCGGGCTTCTCGACCGGGCAGGAGGGCGCGATCACGGCGGTCGGATCGTACGCGACGCTCACGCAGCGGCCCAACAACGCGGCGTACCACGTCGGGCTGTTGCTCTACCCGCTCGTGCTCGCGGTCCGGACGGCGGCGCAGTACACGGACACGTTCGAGGCGGTGTGGTCGAACGGCGGCGTGTGGAACTCGGTGTACTTCCTGCCGAACATCCGCGTGCGCCCGATCCCGGGCCTCGAGCTCATCGGTCAGTTCCTGATCGCGTTCGCCGATCAGCTGGAGCTCGCGCTCGCCGACAACCGCGAGCCCGCGCCGCCGACGACCGGGTGCGGCCTCGGCGAGGACTGCCTCCTCGGCTGGGAGGCGGACGTCGCGATCAAGCTGAGCTGGGGCCCGAACGACGAGATGCGCTGGTCCAACGAGTTCGGGATCATGGGCGCCGGCCCGGCGCTCGGGCCGCGGCTCCAGAGCTCGATCGTCTGGACGCTCCAGTCCAGGATCGCGTTCGTGTTCTGAGTTTACCGAGGGGCGCTGCGCGCGCCCCTCCCCCGCTGCGCGCGGGGCCCCCTCCCCCGTCCGAACGCGCTGGCGCGCGTTCGCTCCCCACGCTCCGCGTGGGGGCCCCCTCGCCCGACGGCCGGCGCTGCGCGCCGACCTGGGCTCGATCGACCCGCGTCGGCCGGGGCTCGATCGGTCGATCGGTTCATCGACGCTGCGCGCCGGCCTGGGCTCGACCGGTCACCTTCGCGCCGACTGGCTTCGATGGATCATCACGCGCCGGGAGGGGCGCCGTAGAGGTTCATGACCGAGCCGGCGTCCTCGTCGGGGCCGGCGTCGAGCGCGGGGGTCGGGCCGCCGTAGAGCGCGATCGCGCCGCCTGCGTCGAAGCCCGCGTCCGGCGGGGGCACCGGGCCGCCGTACATCGCGACGATGGTGCCCGCGTCCTCGCCCGCGTCCGCAGCGACGACGCCCGCGTCGTCGGGCTCGACGCCGGTGTCGGTGGCGATCACGCCCGCGTCCGTCCCGGGCACGTGCGCGACACCGCAGCCCGCCGCGCCGAGCGCGAGGGTGCGAAACGCGAGGATCGCGGCGCGGCCCACGCGCGGGGACGCGCGGAAGATCGGGGCCTCGCGGACCGGATCGAGGGACGCGGCGCAGAACGGGCACGCGGTCGACCCGGTGTGGACGTGGCGGGAGCAGGCGGGGCAGGGCGTGAGGGACATGGCGAGGCTCTCCGTGTCAGAGCGTGCCAGCTGCACGCCCGTGGGCGCGGGCTGCGAAGGCCGTTCCGATCAGCGCTTCCGTGGAGTTCGTGGGGTCTTCCCCTCCGCGAGGATCCCCTCGATGGGCGGCATCGCCCGCCCGTGCTCGCGGAGCTCGTCCACGAGGACGCGCGCGCCCGCGGTCATCGGCAGGTCGTAGCGCCGCACGAGGGTGATCGTGTCCTCGAAGACGGGGAGCTCGTCGTCGAGGCGTACCAGCTTGCCGCCGCTCACCCCGTGGTTGGCGACGCGGAGCGGGAGCACCCCCACGCCGACGCCGTCGAGGACCAGGCTCTTGACCAGCTCCATGCTCGAGCAGCTGAGCTGGCTCGGCGGATCGATCCCCTCCGCCGCGAGGGTCCCGACGAGGAACTGGGTTTGACGCAGCACCGGGACGTGGATCAGCGGGAGCTGCGCGAGGAGCGCGCGGCCCGAGGCGCGCTTCGTCTTCTTCAGCGCGGCCGACACCACGAAGCCGACGCGATCCCGGAAGAGATCGAAGACCACGCAGTCGTCGTGGCGCGCGGGGTTCACCACGAGCCCCACGTCGAGCCGCCGCTCGACGACGGAGCGCTCGATCTCGCGCGAGTTGCCGTTGCGCAGATCGATCTCGACCGCGGGATGCGTGGACAGGAAGCGCGCCATGAACCCGGGCAACAGATACGCGGCGAGGCTCTCGTGCGCGCCGAGGGTGAAGCGGCCGCGCGGCACCGTCTCGAGGGCGAGGAGCTCCTCCTTCGCGGTCTCGAGCGCGCGCTCGGCGGACCGGGTGTGCTCGAGCAGGATCTGCCCCGCGCGCGTGAGCGAGACGCCCTGCCGGCTGCGGTGGAGGAGCGGCGTGCCGAGCGCCTCCTCGAGCTTCTTCACCGCGACGCTCAGGGAAGGCTGGCTGACCCGCAGCGCGCGCGCCGCCGCGGTGAACGAGCCGTGCTCCGCGACCTCCTGGAAGTAGCGCAGCGGCGCCGCGAGGAGCTCGGGATCGGCCATGCCCGTAGGCTATCGCAAACGCGCCTGCTACAGTCCCCGCGCCGTGGAGCGCGATCTGACGGGACGCTGCGGGACCTGCTCGTTCTACACCGCGATCTGGCTCGACGCGGAGACGGGCCGGTGGACCGGCGAGTGCCGGCTCAACTGCTGGCCCTCGCCGCTCGGCGACTCGGCGACGTGCACGCACCACAAGCCGCGCGGCACGAGCTGGGACGGCGCGCTCAAGCGCAAGAAGGCCGCGGGCACGCCGCGGACCCTGCGCGACGACTACGACGACGCCCCGATCAAGCGCTCGCTCCCGCAGGAGGTCGACATCGACATGAACATCGACGAGTTCCGTGAAGTGCTGCGCGAGGTCCTCCAGGAGGAGCTCGGCGTCGGCGAGGTGCAGATGCTCGATCGCTGGCGCGGCGGCGAGATCGTGATCAAGCCCGGCCGCGAGGGCACCGCCGAGAAGAGCGTCCCCATCGATCACCTCTTCAAGAAGATCGTGATGATCCGCGACAAGCTCCGGGTGCTCGAGCAGAAGATCAACCAGCACAAGGGCCTGAGCGAGCCGGAGAAGGTGCAGCTCCAGCAGTACATCACCGGCTGCTACGGCTCGCTGACGACCTTCAACGCGCTCTTCAAGGACGCGAAGCGAGACGGCTTCATCGGGCAGTCGGGGAAGGACTGATCGGGCCGAGCCCCTGGCACCCGGGGCAGAGCACCGATTCGTTCGCGTTCGGGGCCTCGCAAAGGCGCGAAGGCGCCGAGCGAAGAGGAGCGTTCGGGATGAACGTTCCGCGTCGGTTGGTCTCGATCCGGCAAACCTCATGCGCCTCGGCGCCTTCGCGAGAACGCATTCCTCGCGCCTTCGCTCCCTTCGTGCCCTCCCCCTCGAGCGCGCTGCGCGCGGCGCCCTCGACGGCGGCCTCGAGCTCGCGCACGTGCGCCTCGAGCGCGGGCTCCCGTGGATCGCGCCGCTCCAGCCCCAGATCGGGGCCTCGCCGGGGGCGCGGGTGGCGCGATCCGTGCCACGCCCGCGCGAGTCTCTCGGACGGGACGCATGGCTCGACGCTTGCCAGCACGCACGCGCATGCGAGGCGCCCGAAAGTTGCGAGAGTTGGGACCGTCCCCTCTCTTCGTCTGGCTCCTGACCGGCTGCCAGGCGGCCGGGCCGGTGATGGGCGACGGGGGTCCGGCCGCCGACGCGGGCGAAGTCGTCGGCGACTTCGAGGTCTCCGTGGCGCGGCGCGGCGAGGTCCTCGACGACGGGGCGATGCTCCCCGTCGACTTCGGGTGCCAGGGCGGCGCGCACGTCGAGGTCGACGTCCAGGCGATCGACGACGGACCCATGCGCGACGCCACCGTGCGCGTCGAGGTCCTCGGGGGGCCTCGGCCCGCGTCGGTCACCCTGGGGATGAACGAGACCCCCCGCGGCGCGGAGCTCGTCGCGGTGCTCGCGCCGTTCGGGGACTTCATGACGTTCGTCGACCCGAGCCAGTTCGACTTCCCGATCGCCGCGACCCTGCGCGTGACGGTGACGTCGGCCCGCGGCACGGTCGTGACCCTCGAGCGCGCGGTCTCCCTCGCGATGGGGAGCACGTGCACGTGCACCTACTCGGAGCCGCTCCCCGGCGCCGCGCGGCTGGACGCCTTCACGGTCACCGGCGAGGCCAGCGGCTGCGAGCCCGTGCAGATCGCCCTCGACTTGACGTTCACCCCCGACGATCCCGACCAGCACGTCTTCTACCCGTTCCCGACCACGCACGCGTTCGCGTGGCCGGCGCGCTGCGTCGACGCGCTCGGGCTCGCGGTCGGCGCGGAGCTGCGGCTCGACTACCGCGACTCGTTCCCCGGCCAGCCCTGCGCGCCGCCGAGCTACTACGAGGGGCCGGCGCGTGACAGCATGACTTGCGATTGTCCGATCGAACCGTGATCACCGCGGCCAGAGCTGCCGCACCTCGACGAGCGGCTCGGTCGCGAGCACGAAGCGGTCGCCCTCGGGCTCGAAGGACATCGCGTAGCTGAGCAGGCGCGCCTCGGGGGCGCCCTCGACGTGGTCCGCGTCGACGTGACGTTAGGCGTGGGGCGAGACTGTCAGAGTCGCTAGCTTCGCGCGGTCGTCGGCCACGAGCTCGGGCGCGTCCCG
>JAYRVK010001140.1:0-3097 GCA_041918555.1 Sandaracinaceae bacterium | reverse complement strand
TGGTGATCGACTTCATGCGCCACCGGCGCATCTACATGAGCGTGAGCCTCGCGCTCGTGCTCCTGTCGATCGGCTCGATATTCTTTCCGGGGCCGAACTACGGCACCGACTTCCTCGGCGGGACCGAGATCCAGGTGAGCTTCCAGGGCGCCGTGACGAGCGACGAGCTGCGGAGCGCGCTCGGCGAGCTCGGCTACAGCGGCGCGGACGTCGTCGAGGTCGTCGAGCGGCCCAACGAGTTCATCATCCGGACGGGCGAGTTCTCCGCGATCACGCCCGGGCAGCAGCAGCAGATCCGGACGGCGATCACCTCGGCCATCGAGGCGCTCGGGAACGTCGAGCTCCGTCGGATCCGCATCCCGGAGGGCGGCGACAAGGTCCGCGTGCAGCTGAGCGCCGACATCGATCCGGCGGTCATCCAGGGCGCGTTCGAGGGCCTCGACGTGCGCGCGCTCGGCGTGGCGCAGTTCGGGAACCCGGGGTCGCACACCTACGAGGTGCAGCTCATCGGCGTCGCCGAGGAGCTCCTCCAGGGGCTCGCCGAGCGCTTCGAGGATCGCGCGCCGAACCGGCCCGAGCGGATCGAGCGGGTCGGCCCGCGCGCCGGCGCCCAGCTCCGCGACGCGGCGATCAAGAGCCTGCTCTACGCGATCGGGTTCATCATGGTCTACGTCGCGTTCCGCTTCGACATGCGGTTCGCGCCGGGCGGCGTCATCGCCCTCATGCACGACGCCATCATCACGGTCGGGGTGTTCGTCCTCCTCGGGAAGGAGTTCAACCTGACGATCGTCGCGGCCCTCTTGACGATCGTCGGCTACTCCATCAACGACACCATCGTCGTCTACGACCGGATCCGCGAGAACATCGGCCGGCACCGCGACATGACGCTCTACGAGGTGATCAACCAGAGCACCTCGCAGATGCTCGGGCGCACGATCATGACCTCGGGCACGACGCTGTTGTCCGTGAGCGCGTTCTTCATCTGGGGCACGTCGATCATCCGCGACATCAGCTTCGCGCTCTTCATCGGGATCACGGTCGGCACCTACTCGTCGATCTACATCGCGGCGCCGATCACCGAGTGGATGGACCGCCGGTTCTTCAGCAAGGTGAAGGCCCGCGCCAAGCGCGCCCGCGCGAAGCAGCGCAAGGAAGCCTGACGGTCCGGGGCTCCGCGATCGCCGATCGCGGGGCGTCAGTCGGCGGCGAGAGGTCACGTCTGGCCCAGAATCATGGGGTTTTCTGGGCTCGCGCGCGCCGCGGCGCGTGACATCGGCCGACGTATCGACGAAACGTCTTTGACGCCGGATCGTCATCGTTCATGGTCGCGGCCCATGGAGACGGCGACGCAGACGATGGAGCCGCGCGCGGGCGCGGTGAGCAGCGTCGGAGCCCGGCGCGGCGTGCGGCTCCGGGACGGCGATCCCGCGGCGGCGCGCGCGCTCGGCGAGGCCTGCGGCGTCGGCCCGAGCGCGGCCCAGGTGATGCTGCACCGGGGCGTGACGGACCCCGAGGTCGGCCGCGCCTACCTCGACCCGCGGCTCGCCGGGCTCACGCCGCCCGAGGGCATGGCGGATCGGGAGGTCGCGGCCGAGCGCCTCGCGCGGGCGGTGCGCGAGCACGAGACCGTGGCGATCTTCGGCGACTACGACGTCGACGGCACCACGAGCGCGGCGATCCTCGGCGGGATCCTCGAGCAGCTCGGGGCCGACGTGCGGATCCTGGTCGCGAACCGCTTCGAGGGCGGCTACGGGTTCTCGGGGCCCGCGCTCGAGCGCGCGCTCGCGACGCGCGCGAGCCTGATCGTCACCACCGACTGCGGCTCGAGCGATCACGAGCGCGTCGCCGCGGCCCGCGCGCGCGGCGTGGACGTGATCGTCGTCGACCACCACCTCGTCCCCGAGGAGCCGCTCCCCGCGCTCGCGTTCCTCAACCCGCACCGGCCGGACTGCGGCTTCGCGTACAAGGGGCTGTGCAGCGCGGGCCTCGCGCTCAGCGTCGGGGCCGCGGTGCGCGCCGCGGTCGACAGCGCGCTCGATCTGCGGCCTTGGCTCGACCTCGTCGCGCTCGGGACGATCGCGGACGTCGCGCCGCTCGACGGCGACAACCGCCGGCTCGTGAAGGCGGGGCTCCAGCGCGTCGCGTCGCCGCGCGCGCGGCCGGGGATCGTCGCGCTGCGCGAGGCCGCGCGCGTGCGCGCGGGCAGCCCCGTCGGCGGGATCGACGTGGCCTTCCGGCTCGCGCCCCGGCTCAACGCGGCGGGCCGCCTCGGCGATCCCGAGGTCACGCTGCGCCTGCTCCGCGCGGCGAGCCTCGC
Source organism: Sandaracinaceae bacterium (assembly GCA_041918555.1). Classification (GTDB taxonomy): domain Bacteria; phylum Myxococcota_A; class Polyangia; order Polyangiales; family Sandaracinaceae; genus JACKEC01. Next base: position 780 of record JAYRVK010001140.1, on the reverse strand, counting down.
GGAGGCGCGCATGCTGGCGGCCCGCATCGAGCAGATCAACCAGGAGCGCAAGGCCATCGAGCGGCGGATCACCGACGAGGCGATCACGCAGGTCGAGGCGGTGTACGGCAAGCGGCCGGAGGGCGGGATCGTGGCGGCGGGCGAGGGCTGGCACCGCGGCGTCGTCGGGATCGTGGCGGCGCGCCTCGTCGAGCGCTTCGACGCGCCCGCGGTGGTCGTCGCGCTCGAGGACGGCGTGGGCCACGGGAGCTGCCGCACGCCGGACGGCTTCTCGATCTACGACGCGGTCCACGCGTGCCGCGGGCACCTCAGCAAGTTCGGCGGCCACGCCGCGGCCGCGGGGCTGAGCCTGCCCGTGGCGAACGTCGAGCGCTTCCGCGCGGACTTCGACGACACGTGCCGGGCGATGCGCGCGGCGCTCCCACCGCTCGACGCGACGCCCTGGATCGACGTGGTGATCGGCCCCGACTACCCGCTGCCGACGGCGAGCGAGCTCGCCGCGCTCGAGCCGGTCGGGGAGGGCAACGCGGAGCCGCAGTTCCTGCTCGAGGGCGCGCAGGTGCTCGACGCGAGCGTGGTCGGCCAAGGCCACCTGAAGCTCACGCTGCGCGTGGGGGGCAAGGGGCTCACCGCGTTCGGCTGGGAGCTGGGCGATCTCGCGGGGGAGCTCGGCAGGACCGTCGACGTGCACGGGAGCCTGCGCCCCGACACGTGGCGCGGGGGCGAGGCCCTCGAGCTCAAGATCGGCGCCTTCCTGTAGTCAAGACGTGTCGATAAATC
>JAYRVK010001139.1:0-18014 GCA_041918555.1 Sandaracinaceae bacterium | reverse complement strand
CGGTCCCGCCGATCACCGCGGCGCTGTTGCGCAGGAGCGCGAGCGCCGACGCGAAGCTCGCGCCCGCATGCAGCGCGACGGGGACCGCCGCGGGCGGGGCCTGGACCTGGGTCTCGACGATCCACGCGGTCTCGCCGACGAAGAGCGCCTGGTCCTCGCTCAGTCGCAGGCCGCGCGTCGGGCCGAGCGCGCCGGCCGGCGACTCGAGCGGCGGTCGCATCTCGACGACGACCTGATCGAACAGATCGAGGCGGTTCGAGCCCCCGGCCGCGCCGCGCCCGCCCGCGAGGAGCACGACGTTGCGCCGCGTCGCGACCCCGAGATCGCGCCGCGCCTCGACGAGCCGCGGCCGGTTCGAGGTGCTGACGTTCGAGAGCTCGAGCGGCGCGCAGCGGCCCGTCTCCATCATCACGAGCCGCACCGGGAGCTCCGCGGTCTCGAGGCCCTCGCCGGCGACCGCGAACGGCGCGACCGCGCCGACGAGCTCGGCGTCACCGCCGGTCATCCGCGCCTGGATGCGCGTGAGCTCCTCGAAGCCCTCGATCGGGAGCGCGAGGTCGAAGTCGCCGCCGTGGATCTCCGTCGAGCAGCCCTCCGCGCAGAGCGGGCGATCGCCCTGCCGCACGTCGACGGCGAGCGCGCCCTCGATGATCCCGAGCGCGGCGTTCTCGCCGCTCGGGTCGACCAGCTCGATCCGCACCGCGGGGTTGCTGCCGCCCTCGCAGGCCGCGAGGGCGAGAAGCGCGAGGGTGGGCGCGGCCCGCATCGCCGGGGCTTTACGTCGCGCGGAGCCCCGAGTAAAGGAGCCCGCGATGTACGCGCTGCGCTGGCGGCTCGACGCGCCGCTCGAGGCGATGCTCGCCGCGCTGCCCGCGCGCGGCCGCTTCTGCCTCGACGGCGCGCGCGAGCACCCCGAGGGCCGCTGGACGTTCCTGGGCGCCGAGCCCGAGGAGGTGGTCCGCGTCGAGTGGGGAGAGAGCGCGCTCGCGGCGCTCGATGGGCTGGCCCCGCCGCAAGATCTCTTGCTCGATGGAGATACCCCCGAGCTCGCGGCCGCCGCGATCCCGCGCTGGGTCGGCTGGATCGCGTACGACGCGGCGTGGTCGGAGCCGGCCGCGTACGGGCTGCGCGCGCCGGCGCGGCTCCCGCGCGATGCGCGCCGTCCGATCCTCTGGATGGGCCGCTACGAGCGGTTGGTCGCGCTCGATCTCGCGCGGAGCGAGGCGTGGGCGCTCGGGCCGGATCGCGCGGCGTGCGAGGCGCTGTGCGCGACGCTGGGGCACAGTCCCGTGGACGCCGCGCGCGCGGCGGTGGGCCCGCCGATCGCGGAGCCCGCGGCGATCCACCGCGCGCGGATCGAGCGCGCCCTCGAGGCGATCGCGGCGGGCGCGATCTACCAGGTGAACCTCGCACGGCCGGGGCGCGCGGCGTATCGCGGCAGCGCGCTGGCGCTGTTCGCGGCGATGCGCGCGGCGAGCCCGGTGCCGCTCGGCGCCTACCTCGAGACCGAGGCGGGCGCGGTCGTGTGCCGCACGATGGAGCGGTTCCTCCGCTGGGAGCGCGGAGCGCGGACGCTGTGGACGAGCCCGATCAAGGGGACGATCGCGCGCTCGGGCGCGGACGACGCGGGCGACGCGCGGCGCCTCGCGGCGGACGACAAGGAGCGGGCCGAGCACTCGATGATCGTCGATCTCATGCGCAACGACCTCTCGCGCGTCGCCGAGATCGGGACCGTCGAGGTGGAGGCGCCGCTGCGGGTCGAGCCGTTCGCAGGGCTGAGCCACCTCGTCTCCACGGTGCGCTGCCGGACGCGCGAGGGGCTCGGGCTCCGCGCCATCGTGGCGGCGACGTTCCCGCCCGGAAGCGTGACGGGGACGCCCAAGCTCGCCGCGATGGAGCTCGTCGAGCGCGAGGAGGACACCGCGCGCGGCGTCTACACGGGCGCGCTCGGCTACGTCGACCGCGGGGGCGGGCTCTCGCTCGCGGTGGCGATCCGCGCGGCGATGATCGGCGCGACCGAGGTCACCTACTTCGCGGGCGGCGGGCTCGTGTCGGCGAGCGATCCCGAGCGAGAGATCGCGGAGACCGAGCTCAAGGCCAAGGTGTTCTTCGACGCGCTGGCGCAGGTGGGCGCGAAGAACCTCGATTGAGCGATGCACTTTTCGTTTGACAGGCTCCCCGCGAGCCGCTACATCGACGTCAGCATGAACAAGTGGGTCCAGAGCTGCGCCTTCGACCTCCGCCGGCACATCCTGCCGTCGGGGGGTGCAGAAGGTGCGTCCGGGTAGCGGAATTCGCGCACGATCACGTGCATGCGGAGGCCGCCCCGGGTTCCCAGGGCGGCCTTTTTCGTTTCCCGATCGGAACCTCCGGGACCCTCGTGCGTCAGAGCACAGCGCATGGTCGGAACGCCGAAGACGAACAGAATCCGCAGACGGTGAAGCCGCGTTCAAACGCGACTTCGAGGGGCCGCCTGCGCGTCGTAGGCGGCCTTTTCGTCGTTCAAAGGAGCTTCTCTCTTCGACAAACACAGTTTCGTGCAGTCGCCGTCCGGCGGCTCGGTCGCGGCCTCGGCCCGGCACGGGCTCGCTAAGTCATCGCGGCGCTGCGACCCCACCCTCGTCGAAGGACGAGCGCTCCCCGAGCGCGCAGGTTCGACTCCTGCCGAGGGTCTCGCCGACGTACCGGACGGCCGCGGGTGGAGCAGTTGCACCCCCGACGTCGGTAAGGGCGTCGGTCGACCGACGCGGGCGGCCCGGCCACCCGCAGCGACGAACCGGAGGTGAGCCATGGACACGCTGATCCTGACCCACAGCTACCTGCCCCACCGCATCGTGGGCTGGCAGAAGGCCATCACGATGTCCTTCACCGGCAAGGTGGAGGTCGTCGAGACCTACGGCGCGCAGGTCCGCACGCCGAGCCGCGCGTACGACCTGCCCGCCGTCGTGCGCCTGACGCGCCCGGTCCGCCGGGGCCGCGAGCGCGTCCGCTTCTCGCGCACGAACGTGCTGCTCCGCGACGAGCACCGCTGCCAGTACTGCGGGGAGCCACTCGCCGCGAGCGCGCTCACCCTCGACCACGTCGTGCCGCGCGCGCGCGGCGGGGCCACGTCGTGGACGAACGTCGTGGCGGCCTGCCGCCCGTGCAACGCACGCAAGCGCGACCGCACGCCGGCCGAGGCGGGGCTCACGCTCCGCGCGCCGCCGGTGCAGCCGAGCCACCTGACGTTCCCGTTCCGCGCCCTGCGGCTCGGGCGCGTCCCGGACCCGTGGAAGACATGGGTCCCGTGGGCCGTCGAGGCCTGAGCCGCGCGCGAGCGGGCGCGCCCCCGAGCTTCGGGGCGCGCGCCCGCTCGCCGCGCTATCCTCTGCGCCGTTCCGGCGTCGTCCAATGGCAGGACTGCGGACTTTGGATCCGTCTATGTTGGTTCGAATCCAGCCGCCGGAGTGAGCCTCTCCCGTGCCCTACTTCCGCGCACTCGGGTTCGCGGCCCTCGCGAGCGCCCCGATCCTCCTCGCCTCGCTCGCGGTCGCCGCGGCGCGCGCGGATGCGCCGAGCTCGCTCGTCACGCGAGCGCTGTGGGTCGCGTGGATCGCCGGCGCGCTGGCCTTCGGAGCCGCCCGCCTCCACCAACGCGGCGCGAGGGGAGCCGCGCGCGGGGTCGGCGCGTTCGCGGTCCTCGTCGTGCTGTCCTGGAGCGCGTTCCTCGTGTGGCTGTCGGCCACGATCGCCTAGTCAGTCGGCTACGCGCGCAGCCGGAGGCGCAGGAACGCCTCGAGGTTGCCCTCGGGCCCGGGCAGGGACGAGTCGCAGCGATCGCGCACCTCGAAGCCGAGCGCCTCGGCCGCCCGCGCGGCCGCCTCGATCGCCGCGGTGCGCGCCTCCGCGTCCTTCACGACCCCGCGATCGAGACGCCCCGGGCCGACCTCGAACTGCGGCTTCACCATGCCGACCACCTCGCCGCCCTGCCGCAGCACCGCCTTCGCCGCGGGCAGGAGCTTGATGATCGAGATGAACGACGCGTCGATCACCACGAGGTCGATCGGCTCGGGGAGCTCCTCGAGATGGCGCGCGTTCGTCCGCTCCATCACGACCACGCGCGGCTCGACGCGGAGCGCGTGCGCGAGCTGGCCGTAGCCGACGTCGATCGCGTAGACCCGCGACGCGCCCCGCGAGAGCAGGCAGTCGGTGAAGCCGCCCGTCGACGCGCCGAAGTCGGCGGCGACGAGGCCGCTCGGATCGAGCCCGAACGCGTCGAGCGCCCCGGCGAGCTTCACGCCGCCGCGCGACACGTACGGGTGATCGCGCCCGCGCACCTCGAGCGCCGCGTCCAGGGGGATCCTCTGGCCGGCCTTGTCGATGCGCTGGTCATCGCAAAACACGTTGCCGGCCAGGATGATCGCCTGGGCGCGCGCGCGGCTCTCCACGAGCCCGCGCTCGACGAGCAGGACGTCGACGCGCTGCTTGTTCGAGCTCACCTCAGAACGGGATGTCGTCGTCGCCGAAGTCGTCGGCCGGGAAGTCGTCGCGACCCCCGCCGCCACCGCCGCCACCGCCGCCGAAGTCGTCGCCACCGCCACCGCCACCGCCGCCGCCACCGCCACCGCCGCCGCTGCCGCTGCCGCCGTAGCTCCCGCCGCCGCCGCCGCCGCCGCCGCCGTAGCCGCCGTCGTCGAAGTCGCCGCCGCCGCCGCCGCCGCCCTCGGCGCCGCGCTTCGAGCCGAGGAAGAGGAGCTGGGTCCCGACGACCTCGGTCGTGTAGCGCTTGTTCCCGTCGCGATCTTCCCACTGGCGCGTCTGCAGGCGCCCCTCGACGTAGATCGTCTGGCCCTTGCCGAGCACCTTCGCGAGGCCCTCGGCGCGCTTCTGGAAGAAGATCACGGTGTGCCACTCGGTGCGCTCTTGGCGCTCGCCCCCGCGCGTCATGTACTTCTCGGTCGTGGCCATGCGGAGCCGCAGCACCGCGGCCCCGCTCTGGCCGTACTTCAGCTCGGGGTCCATCCCGAGGTTCCCGATCAGCATGACCTTGTTCAGTCCTTCGCTCGCCATCGTCGCTTCCCGTTCGTTGGGTTTCAGGGGATCGCCCGCCCTTCGAGGGCGGCCCAAAGTAGGCCCGCGCGCCGAAGGGATCAACAGGCTCGGGCGCTCGGACGTGCGGCCGCGCGACGACTGACGGAACCGCTCAGGAGGCGGCGCGCGGCGGAGGCGCCGGCGGCGCGCGCCGGACGATCGTGCGCAGCGCGAGCGCGAACGCCGAGGCGGCGATCACCGCGCCCGCGACCGCCGGGTGAGCGGGCGCGAGCGTGTCGGCCACCAGCCACGCCAGCACGGCACCGAGCGCCCCGTTGACCAGCGTCAGCGCGATCTCGCCGTGCCCCCGCAGCGACAGCGGCGCGCGCGGTCGGAGCGCGACGAACGCGACGCACAGCGGCAGGAGCGGGACGGAGAGCGCGGTGAGCACGGCCTCGAGGACCTTGGCCCCGAGCCCCATCTCCGACGCGGGCAAGAGGTAGCCCGCGACGCCCGGCGCGCGCGCGGCGGCGCGCCAGCGCTCGTCGTCTGCTTCCTCGCGCGCGGTCGCGAGCTCGTCGGCGTAGTAGAGACCGGCGAGCTCGCGGGAGAGCTCTCCGCGTCGCCGCGCGGCGAACTCGGGGCCCACCTCGCCCGACTCGAGCTCCTCCGCGAGCTGCGCGGCCTCGGCGCGGATCGCCGCGCGGCGCGCCTCGCGCGCGTCGGTGGACGATCCGGTCCCTCGCGCGGTCAGGAGGAGCAGCACGCCGCCGAACGCGAAGAGCACGAAGAGGGCGATGGCGACGAGCCGGACGGGGCCGGGGCCGGGGATCCCGGTGATCCGGATCGTGATCTGGTTCACGCGGGCGTCGGTCGGCGCGCGCTGGGTCTGGACGACCCACGCGCAGCCCTCCGAGCTGAGCGAGCTCTCGCAGGGCTCACCGTTCACGTCGAGGCGCTCGGGGCGCGGCATGCCGCGCACGGAGACCTCGAGGTCGGGGATCGCCTCGACGATCACCTGCATCCCGAAGAACGGCATGGGGATGTCGACGGGCAGGCTCAGGTCGCCGCCCTCGACGGGGAGGTCGTAGGCCCACGCGAGGCGCACCGTCCCGGGCGGCAGCGAGCCGCGCATCACGTAGGCGTGCTCGCCCTCGAGCTCCTCGATGCGCTGGTCGGTGATCACGCGCTGGAACTGGAACGCGAGCGCGCCCTCGGGCATGACCGCGCGCACGCCCTCGGCGGGGAAGGCGTAGGTCTCGGTGCCCGCGTTCGTCAGCTCGCCCTGGTGGATCACGTGCATCCGCTCGCCGCGCTGCTCGACGACCGTGCGGAACACGTGGAAGAAGACGAACTCGTCGCTCCGGGTCACGGGGAGCCGCACCACGCGTACCGCGTAGCCCGGGCCACCGGCCGGCAGCGCGAAGGGCATCGTGCTGTACGTCGCGCCGAGGTGCGGGACGTTGACCCGGTAGTGCTGACCGTCGCCGGTCGCGAGGCCCTCGAAGGTCGCCACGCCGTCCTCACCGGTGCGCGCGTTGCGCCGGTCGCGATCGCCGCTCGCGAGGATGCCGACGTCGACGCCCTGATCGGGGACCGGCTCGCCACCCTCGTCGACGACGAGCACGCGGATCGCGCCGGCCGGGACCTCGGCGGACTCGCGGGCCTCCGCGGGCGCTGGAGGACGCAAGATACGTTGCAGCTGCGCGGGCATCCCGGACGCGACGGTCCCGCCCGTCGGGGTCGGGTGGCCCTCGGGCAGCCCGTCCGGTGGCGGGGGGGCCTCGGGCGGGTGTCCCTCGGGCGCGGGGGGCTCGGCGGGCACGGGGGGATGGCCCGAGGGGAGGCCCGGATCGTCCTGCGCGCGCGCCGCGGCGGGCGCGAGGCCGACGAGGAGCCACGCGATCGCGATCGCCCTACTCGTCATCGTCGCTCCCCTGGAGCTTCTTCGCGCAGGCCTTGCAGAACCGCGCGTCGGGGTCGTTCTCGGTGCCGCACGCCGCGCACACGAGGGGAGCGATCCGCGCAGCGCACGCCTTGCAGTGGATCGCGTCGAGGTCGTTCACGACGTCGCAGGCGGGGCACGGGAGGCCCGCCGGGGCGGCCGCGGTCTTCTTCGCCGGCGCGCCCTTGCGCCGCCGCACCTTGCCGCCGCGCCGGTACGGCCCGCGGTCCTCGACCTCGCCCATCGCGTCCGCGATCTCCTTCTCGGCCCGCACCACGTACGGCTCGAGGTCGTGCTCGAGGAGCGCGAGCACGCGCTTGGCGCGGCGCCGGTAGGCCTTGTCGAGGCGCTCGAAGTCCTCCGCGGAGAGCTTGCCGAGCTCGCGCTCGAACTGGATGTCCTTGATCGCGCGGAGCAGCGTGCGCTTCTCCGCCTCGAGCGCGGCGCGCTCGGGGAGCCCGGCCCCGACGTCGCCGGAGGCCGCCGGCCCGCCGCCGAACGCGGTGCGCAGGCTGAGCCAGAGCGCGCCGAGCCCGGCCAGCACCGCGGCGCCCGCGAGGACCATGAAGAACGCGGGGAGCATGGGTCAGTCCCCCTCGAAGCGCCGGAGCTCGTCCTCGAGCTCCTCGTCGCGGCCGGCCGACTCCTGGGCGTCGTCTCGCGCCGCCGCGTCGGTGTCCGCGTCGCCGAGCTTCGCCACGCGGCGCGCGCGCACCACGAGGCCGATCGCGGCGAACACGAACGCCGCGACGGGCACCGCCCAGAGCGCGCGGTCGAGCCCCTCGTCCGAGGGGATCGCGATCGAGGCCGAGCCGAAGCGCTCGCGGTAGTCGGCCACGATCGCGTTCACGTCGTCGCCCTGCGCCAGGCGGCCGCGCAGCTCCGCGCGCATGTTCTCGGCGTCCGTGCAGCCGCACGTGTGGAGCGGCAGGCGCTGGCAGTCCCCGCACATGCAGAGGAGCCGCGAGAAGAGCCGCCGCTCGTTCTCGTCCTCGATCACCACGGTGCCCGCGTGCAGCGTGCTCGAGCTGTCGGACTGCGCGCTCGCGCGCGGAGGCGCGAGCGCCCACGCCGCCGCCGCGAGCACGAAGAGGAGGAGCGTCGCGAGCCCGATCGCCGCGGCCCGGCGTGGGCGCGGGGACTCGACGAACGCCAGGACCTCCGAGAGCTTCGGGAGCGCGGCGATGAACACGCCGAGGAGCAGGATCGCTCCGCCGAGCCAGATCCACATCACCATCGGGCGCTCGATCACGCGGAACGTGCCGCGCCGCGTCGCCGGATCGACCGAGCTCATGATCACGTAGAGGTCGCGGAGCGGCGAGGTGTCGATGGCGACCTCGGTGGTCGGCATCTCGGGGTGGCTGCGGTAAACGAACTTTGCGGGCTCCACCGTGGCGATCGGCCGGCCCTCGCGGAGGATCGTGACGTCCGTGTAGACGGCGCGCTTGTTGGTGTCCGACTCCATCCGGACGCCGTCGTAGCGGTACTCGAGATCGCCGAGGGACAGCGCCTGGCCGGGGCGCAGGCTCGACTCGGTCTCCTGATCGTAGGCGGCGCCGGTGAAGCCCCAGAACATCATCACGATGCCGACGTGGACGATGTAGCCGCCGTAGCGGCGGCGCGCGCGGAGGACGAGCTCGACGAACGCGAGCAGGACGTTCTCCTTCTTGCTCTTCATCCGGACCCAGGTGCCGCGCGCGAATTCCTGGATCACCGTGGCGAGCACGAACGCGCAGAGCGTCGTCGAGAACAGCGGCGTCACGCTGTAGACCTTGCCGAGCGCGACGCCGACCCACGTCTCGTAGAGCTCGTCGGGCGGGACGAAGGGCGGGAAGCCGATCGCAGAGCCGGCCGCGAGGTGGACGACGAACATCACCGCCGCGAGCCCGACCGGGAACGCGAACGCCTGGAGGAGGTTCTTCCCGGTCGCCTTGCGCCACGCGAGGAGCGGCCCGACCCCCGTGAGCAGGAGCAGGATGAGCCCGAAGGGCACCATCCACTTGTTGTAGTAGTCGGGCCCGACGGTGACGGTCTCGCCGCGCAGCGCCTCGCTCAGGAGCGGGAACGTGGTCGCCACGAGGACGAACACGGCCATCCCGAGGAGGATCCAGTTGTTGAGGAGGAACGCGAACTCGCGCGAGACGATCGACTCGAGGGTGCGCTGCTCCGCGCGACCGGTCGAGCGCGGGGCGAGCCGCAAGACGTCCAGACGCAGGATCTCGATCGCCTTCAGCAGCGCGACGAACACGAGCCCGCACGGGATGATCGTGAGGCGCGCGAGCCACGAGACCGCGACCTCCGCGAGCACGAGCACGATGCTGGCGATGATCCCGATCGCGGCGCCGACGACCCACTCCACCCAGCCGATCCGGCGGCCGTGCCGCAGGTCGGGCAGGCGATAGCCGATGAGCGCGAACGCGAAAAGGCAGAGCGCGATCAGGTAGATGCCGAAGTAGATGCCGATGTCGGAGCGCGCGAACGAGTGCACGCTCGCGATGAGGCCCGAGCGCGTGAGGAACGTGCCGAAGATCGTGAGGACGAACGTCCCCGTCAGCAGGAACACGTTCCAGACCTTCAGGGTCCCGCGGCGCTCCTGGATCATCGTGGAGTGCACGTAGGCGGTCGCGGTGAGCCACGGGAGGAACGAGGCGTTCTCGACGGGATCCCAGGCCCAGTAGCCGCCCCAGCCGAGCTCCTCGTAGGACCAGAACATCCCCAGCATGTTGCCGAGGCTGAGGAAGGCCCACGCGAGGAGCACCCAGCGACGCACGCCATGGATCCACGCCTCGTCGAGCTCGCCGGTCCACAGCGCGGCGACGACGAACGCGAAGGGGACGCACCAGCCGGTGAGGCCCAGGTAGAGGGCCGGCGGGTGGATCGCCATCCAGTAGTTCTGGAGCAGTGGGTTGAGGCCCTCGCCGTCGGCGGGCGCCGCGCCGAACGTGGTCGCGAACGGGTTGGCCGCGAAGAGCTGCAGGACCACGAAGAACACGAGCACGCTCATCAGCGTCGCGAAGATCGCGGGCTGGAGCGTGCGGTACTTGTCGCCGATCCACAGCGTGAACGCGCCGATGTAGCCGCTCGAGAGGAACGTCCACCAGAGGAGCGAGCCGTCCTGTCCGCCCCACAGCGCGGTCCACAGGTACATCGGCGACATCGAACGGTCGCTGTAGCGGGACACGTAGCGGATCCCGAACTCGTGCGCCTGGAACGCGTACGCCAGGACGAACACCGCGGTCGCGACGAGCGCGACGGTCGCCAGCGTGCCCCAGCGCGCGGCGCGCAGGAGGTGCGGACGACCGGCCGCGGCGACGCTGACCATGAAGGTGTAGCCGGCGCTGACCAGGACGGCGCCGAGCAGGAGGTTGCCGACGCTGGGGATGTCGATGCCGTGCATGGGGTCCGGGCAGCGTACCTTGCCGGGCGCAGGGATGCCCGGGTTCGGGGACCGTGGTGTGCAACGGCCGAGCCACGCCGTGCTCGCACGGAGTGGGGTCACCCGAGCAGCGCGACCAGTGCGCCGGCGCGCCGCGCGCTCCTCGCTCAGCGTGGATCGCAGAGCAGCGACTGGAGGCCGTGCCCGACCGGACCGTGGCGATCCCAGAGCCGGCTCGCCGCCGCGCCGACGCCCTGACCGGGCTCGATCGTCGTGCGCGCGTCGAGCCCGATCCACGGTCCGCGCGGCGCGCGGTGGAGGACCATCGTGAGATCCGGGTTCACGAAGGAGTGGCGGCGCCAGTCGAGCACGGGGCTCACGCCGTTGCCGCTGTCCGCGCAGATCGCGGCGAGCTGCGCGCCCGAGGTCTCTTCGCCCTCGACGAGCGAAGGCTGCGGCCGCATCCACGCGAAGGTCGGCGTCTCCCCGAGTGCCCCGCGCGCGAGCCGGAGCTCGACCGCGGTGTGGTAGCCGACGTCCGCCTCGAAGTATGGAAAGACGAATTGCGGGCACGCCTCGGGCGCGAACACCTCGAGCGGCTCGGCCGGGACGACCGCGTCGATCGGGCGGGCCCGGAGCAAGAGCGCGCTCGCGCGCGCAAGCTCTCGGTCACCCTCGAAGAGGGCGAGCGAGAGGCGCGCCGCCGAGCGCCCGGCCACGTCGGTGCGCGCCTCGACGCGGAGCGGCGCGATCGGGATCGGCCGCAAGAGCTCGACGGTGAGGCGCGCGAGGTGCGGCCGATCGAGCGCGACCCCCTGCCGCTCGGCCGCGCGCGCGAGGAGCGCGGAGGGAGGCCCCGCGTGCTGAGCGCGGACGTCCCACGGCCCGCGCGTCAGCTCGCTCGCGTGGAAGCAGCCGCCCTCGATGCGGTAGAACGCCTGGCTCACAGCTCGGTGTAGGGCACCCGATCGGCGGTGAAGCGCAGGTAGAAGTACCAGCCCCGCACGCCCATCCGCGTGTCCGCGTCGCCGGTGGCCGGCGCCGGATCGCGGCAGTTGCCCGTTCCGCCCCGGAGCAGCGACGAGAGCGGCTGCCCGTCGATCGACGCGATCCCGGTGAGGCCGGCCGGGATGATCGTCGCGTCCGCAGCCGCCTCGCTCATGAACCCGCGGATGAGCCCGTCGGTGATCGAGCGCGCGGGGTTGCCGAGCCACTCGCCCGCGATCGAGGCGTCCTCGAGCGTGATCGGGATGCCCCCGAGGTCGAACATCACGGTGCCCGCGTTCGCCACGTAGCAGGTGCCTCCCGCGGGGGCGATCGGGACCGTGATCGCCGGCGAGTAGGGCCGCACGGTGCCCGCGATGATGTCGAGGCACGTCGCGCCGCCGCCCATGCTCATGGCGGTCGCGCTCGTCGTGGTCGAGCCCGCCGGGAGCGTGCACATCATCCCGGCGCCCGGGGGCGAGGCGTAGGGGCCCGTGCAGTCGGGGAACGTCAGGCGGCTCGGCGTGCTCGAGCCCGCCGCCTGCGCGAGCGGCTCGAACACGTGCGTGACGCTCAGGTCGAGGAACCCGTCCATGTCCTCGTCCGTCCGGATGTTCGTCTGCAGGAGCGGGTTCACTCCGTCGATCCCGAAGATCGACAGGTTCGTGACGTCGGTGCAGCCGAGGAACGGCGCCATCGCGAACGGGTGCGGGTCCATGAGGTCGAGGTCGGTGAACCGGAACCCGACCGCCTCCGCGCGGCACGTCGCGCTGCAGCCGTCGCCCGCGGTCGTGTTGCCGTCGTCGCACGTCTCGGCGCCTTCGATCACGCCGTTCCCACACGTCGCCGAGCAGTCGGCGTCCGTCGTGGAGGTGCACGCGCCGGGGCAGCAGCCGTCGGCGGTCAACGAGCACGCGGTGATCGGGGTCGTCGTGCACTGCGCGGTGCATGCGGCGGCCGACCCGACGAGCGCGTCGGCCGTGCACGCCATGCCGTCGTCGCAGGAGGTCGGGCACGGCGTGGCGGAGCCGTTCTCGCAGAGCTCGCCCGCGTCCAGGACCATGTTGCCGCAAGTGGCCGAGCAGTCGCGATCGGTCGCGGACGTGCAGCCCATCGGACAGCATCCGTCGGACGCGCCGCGACGGCAGCGCGTGATCGCGGTGTTGGCGCACGTCGCGTCGCACGTCGCCGCCGCGCCCGTCAGCGCGTCCGTCGTACAGGTGTTCATGTCGTCGCACGAGCTCGGGCAGTCGGTCGCCGAGCCGACGTCGCAGACCTCGCCGGGGTCGAGGACCATGTTCCCGCAGGCGGCGACGCAGTCGTTGTCGGTGGCCGCGCTCGCGCCCGGCGGGCAGCACATGTCGTCGTCGGCGGGCGCCGTGATCGGCGCGCGCAGGCACTCGACCGCGCAGTCCATCCCGCTGAGCATGTCCGCGGTGCACGGATCCATGTCGTCGCAGTCCGTCGGGCACGCGCCGGGATCGCCGGCCGCGATCCCGGGATCGCAGCCCTCACCGGTCTGGAGCACTCCGTCGCCACACTCGAGCAGGCACTCCGCGTCGCAGCCGTCGTCGGCCGTGCGGTTGCCGTCGTCGCACTCCTCGCCCGCGTTCAACATCCCGTCGCCGCAGCGCCCGGGCGGGAGGCCCGAGTCGTCGCCTGGGCCGCCGTCGGTGCCCGCGGCGTCGGGGTCGGCCATGCCGGAGTCGGCGCCGCCGCCGCCGTCCATCGCGACGTCGCCCGCGTCGGGCAGACCCCCGTCGGCCATCGAGTCGTCGGCACACCCGGCGAGCGCCGTCGCGCAGCTCACCAAAACCAGAAGCGATCGAAAGCGCAGCATCCCGTCCTCCCCGTCCACTCGAGGAGAGTAGCAGCGATGGCAAGCCGGACGCGAAAACGCGCCCCGGACCAAGAGGATCCGGGACGCGTCGGCGCGAGCGAGGCGTCGCTCAGTTGGTCTCTTCGAACTCGGCGTCGATCACGTCGTCGTCGCCGCCGCCCCCGCCACCCGGTGCTCCACCCGACGGAGGCCGACCGGCGTCCGGGGGGGGCTGGGCGCCGTACGCGGCCTGGGCGATCTCGCCCATCGCCGCCTCGAGCGCGCTCATGCGCGACGCGATCCCGTCGTAGTCTTCCTTCTCGATCGCCTCGCGCAGGCCGGCGACCTTCGCCTCGACGTCCGAGACCTTGTCCTTGGGCAGCTTGTCCTTCGCCTCGGCGAGCGCCTTCTCGATCCCGTAGCAGAGCTGGTCGGCCTTGTTGCGCAGCTCCACCTGGTCGCGACGCTTCTTGTCCTCGGCCTCGTGCGCCTTGCCCTCCTCGACCATGCGCTCGATGTCCTTGTCGCCGAGCCCGCTGTTGGCCGTGATGGTGATGCGCTGCTCCTTGCCGGTCGCTTCGTCGCGCGCGTTCACGTTCACGATGCCGTTGGCGTCGATGTCGAACGTGACCTTGATCTTCGGGACGCCGCGCGGGGCGGGCATGATCCCCTCGAGGTGGAAGCGGCCCAGGGTGCGGTTGTCCCGCGCCTGCGCCCGCTCGCCCTGGAGCACGTGGATCTCGACCTTGGTCTGGTGGTCCTCGGCGGTGCTGAAGGTCTCCGACGTGCTGTAGGGGATCGACGTGTTGCGGGGGATGAGCGTGGTCATCACGCCGCCGAGCGTCTCGACGCCGAGGCTCAGCGGGGTGACGTCGACGAGCAGGATGTCCGTCACCTCGCCCGAGAGGACGCCGCCCTGGACCGCCGCCCCGACGGCGACGACCTCGTCCGGGTTCACGCCCTTGTGCGGCTCCTTGCCGAAGAACTTCTGCACGCGCTCCTGCACGAGCGGGATGCGCGTAGAGCCGCCGACGAGGACCACCTCGTCGATCTCGCTGGCGTTCTTCTTCGCGTCCGAGAGCGCGCGCTTGCACGCGTCGAGCGTGCGATCCACGAGCTCGCCGATCATCGACTCGAGCTTCGCGCGGCTGAGCTTCACGTTGAGGTGCTTGGGACCCGACGAGTCCGCGGTGAGGAAAGGCAAGTTGACGGCCGTCTCGAGCTTGTTCGAGAGCTCGATCTTGGATTTCTCCGCCGCGTCCTTCAGGCGCTGGAGCACCATCTTGTCGCCGCTGACGTCGATGCCGGTGTCCTTCTTGAACTCGCCGATCAGGAAGTCGATGATCTTGTCGTCGACGTCGTCGCCGCCGAGGTGCGTGTCGCCGTTCGTGCTCACGACCTGCACGACGTTGTCGCCGACCTCGAGGATCGAGATGTCGAACGTGCCGCCGCCGAAGTCGTAGACGGCGATGAGCTCGTCGCTCTTGCGGTCGAGGCCGTACGCGAGCGCCGCGGCCGTCGGCTCGTTGATGATCCGCTTGACCTCGAGGCCCGCGATCTTCCCGGCGTCCTTCGTCGCCTGGCGCTGCGAGTCGTTGAAGTACGCGGGGACCGTGATCACCGCCTCGGTCACCGTCTCGCCGAGGTAGTTCTCGGCGGCGCGCTTGAGCTTTCGCAGCACGTGCGCGCTCACCTCGGGCGGCGCGGTCTCCTTGCCGTCGATCTGGAAGCCGACGTCGCCGTTCGCGCGGCGCACGACCTTGTAGGGAACGCGCCCCTCTTCGCCGGCGAGCTCCTCGTAGCGGCGGCCGATGAAGCGCTTCGCGCTGAACACGGTGCCCTCGGGGTTCGTGATCGCCTGACGCTTCGCGATCTGTCCGACGAGGATCTCTCCCTCGTCGCCCCAGCCGACGACCGAGGGCGTGATGCGATCGCCCTCTTCGTTGACGATGACCTTGGCCTCCTTGCCTTCCATCACGGCCACTACGGAGTTGGTCGTGCCGAGGTCGATTCCGATGATCTTGCCCATGACTACTCTCTTCCCTGTCTCGCGGGGGGAATGCCCTCAACGGGGCCGCGAATCTAACCACCTGAATTCAGGGGTCAAGCGGCCCGACTGAGGCACAAGTTGGCAACGATTGGCACTAAGTCAACCGCCCGATGTCGCCGCTGGCGATGCCCTCTCGGAGGCGGTTCATCTCCGCGGTCTCGGCGAGGACGATGAGGGTCGAGCCCTTCTCGAGCACCAGATCGGGGCCCGGGTTGTACGTGAACCGCGGCGTCGCGTCCGCGTGCTTGATCGCGATCACCATGGCCTTGGTGCGCGCGCGGATCGTCGTGTCGCGGAGCTTGGCCCCGACCAGGCTCGAGGTCTCGGGGATCGAGACCTCCTCGATGCGCAGGTTCTTCTTCGGGTCGCGGAGCATGAGGTCGAGGAACTCGACGACGGCGGGCCGGATCAGCTCGCTCGCCATGCGCATCCCGCCGATCTGGCTCGGCGAGACGACCCGCGTCGCGCCCGCGGCGAGGAGCTTGGGCCGCGCGCTCTCGTGCACGGCCTTGGCCACGATGCGGAAGTCCCGCGGGGACTCGCGCTTGCGCCCGAGCTGCGAGGCCGCGATCGTGATGTAGAGGTTGTCCTTGTCGTCGGTGAGCGCCGCGATCACACCGACCGCGCGCTCGATCCCCGCCTGGATGAGCACGTCGTCGTCGGTCGCGTCGCCCTGCACGTAGAGGAACCGCTGCGGCCCGAGCCGATCCGCGAGCTGCTGCAGCGTCTCGTCGTCCCGGTCGACGGCCACGAACGGGTGGTGCGTGTTGAGCAGCTCCTCGACCACGTGGATCCCGGTGCTGCCGATGCCGCAGACGATGTAGTGCCCGGAGAGGTGATCGATGCGCTTCTGCATGTTCCGCCGGCGGATCGCGCCCTGGATGTCGGTCTCGACGATGAACGCGGTGAAGGTGGAGACGAAGTACACGACGGTACCGCTCCCCGAGAAGATCATCACGACCGTCCAGAGCCGTGCATAAGGCACGTGCTCCATGCCCGGGAGCGTCTCGCCGAACCCCACGGTGCTGATCGTGATGACCGTGAAGTAGAAGACCTCCTCGTAGCTCCACCGGCCCTCGCCCAGGATCCGGAAGCCCATCCCGCCCGTGAGGATCACGAGGAGGAGGAAGAGGGCCGCGAGCACGAGCCGGGCGCGGAACAGGTCCCGCTGCTGGTTGGTGCTCGCCACGCAGCGTCCAATCGCACAGGTCGGGGGATCGTTGTCAAGCGCCCGGCATGCGGTATGAGGCGCGCTCGGTGGCCGACGCGAGAGACGACGAGACCCGCACCGCCGGGCGCGGGCTCCTCTGGGTCACCAGCGGCAAGGTCTTCTTCATCGTGACCGCCTACGCGGTGGCGCTCGTGCTGCCGCGCGTCTTCGGATCCGAGGAGGTCTTCGGGCTGTTCTCGGTCGCGTTCGGCGCGGCGGCGATGCTCAACGCGGTGCTGATCTCGTCGACCCTGCAGACCGTCAGCAAGCTCGTCAGCGAGGACGAAGGCCACGCCCCGCAGGTGCTCCGCAAGACGCTGCTGCTCCAGCTCGGCGTCGGGGGCGCGATCGGGGGAGCGCTCGTCGCGGGCGCGCCGGTGCTCGCGACCCACGTCTTCCGCAACGACGCGTTCACCCCGCTGATCCGGGTCTCCGCGGTGGTGGTGATCGCGTACGCGCTCTACGCGGCGCTCGTCGGCTACCTCAACGGGTACCAGCAGTTCGCGCGCCAGGCGCAGCTCGACATGAGCTTCTCCGTGCTGCGGACCGCGGGCCTGATCGGCGGCGCGGCCCTCGGGCTCGGCGCGCTCGGGGCGATGGGGGGCTTCGCGGCGGCGGCCGTCGCGATCCTGCTCGTCGCGCTCGCGATCGTCGGCGTGGGCCGGGGCGGCGGCCAGGGCGTGTCGTGGCGGCGGCTCCTCGCGTTCCTCGCGCCGATCTGGCTGTACCAGGCCGCGCTCCAGGGGATGCTGCAAATCGACTTGCAGGTCCTGCACTATGTGGCGACGGGCATGGCGAGCGACGCCGGCGCCGAGGATCCCGCCGCGGTCGCCGACGCGCTGAGCGGGGTCTACCGCGGCGCGCAGACCTTCGCGTTCATCCCCTACCAGCTGATCCTGTCGGTGACCTTCGTGGTCTTCCCGTTCGTGTCGCGCGCGACCACGCTCGGCGACGAGGCCGCCGCGCGACGATACATCTCGAACGCGCTGCGCTTCTCGCTCCTCGTCCTCCTGGCGATCGCCACGCCGATCGCCGGCGCCGCGGAGGGGGTGCTGCGCATCGCGTACCCGCAAGGTTACTTGCTTGGCGCGGCGGCGCTCGAGATCCTCGTGTTCGGCCAGGTCGCGTTCGCGCTCTTCGTGATCGCGGCGACGATCCTCGCAGGGGGGGGGCGGCCGCGCATCGCGGCCGGCGTCGCGGTGGCGAGCCTCGCGATCGTGATGGCCTCGGTCGGCGCCCTGCTCGCCGCGCTCGGCATCGAGGGAGATCGCGCCCTCGTCGCGACGGCGATCGGCACGAGCATCGGGACGACGGTGGCCCTCGCGGTGATCGCGCTGATGGTGTACCGCGCCTTCGGGACGTTCCTCCCGCCGCGGAGCGCGCTCCGCGCGGCCCTCGCGGGAGCTGCGGGCTTCGGGGTGGCGCGCGTGATCCCGCATGCGAGCGCGCTCAGCGCCCTCGGCGCCCTCGTCGCGGGCTTCGTCGCGTACGGGCTCGTGCTCGCGGTCACGCGCGAGCTCGGGCCGGCGGAGCTCGAGGCCCTGCGGCGAGTGCTCCGCCGCGGCCGATGAGGTACGAAGGGCTCATGCCGCGCGTGCGCCTCCGCTCCCTGATGATCCT
>JAYRVK010001138.1:0-13162 GCA_041918555.1 Sandaracinaceae bacterium | reverse complement strand
AGCGCGAGCCGCGCCGCGCGCTCGGCCGCGCGATCGTAGAGCTCGAGCTCGGCGAGGGCGTGCTCGCCGCGGGCGCCGCTCGTGGTGCCGCTCGTGCGGAACGCCGCGACGTCGTCCTCCTTCGGGTGCCCGGCGACCCGCACGTGGCGGAACACGTCGGTCGGCAGGGCCGGCCAGTCCAGCGGGTCGACGCCGCGCGCCGCGTGCCGGGCGACCAGGCGGCCGTACGGCGCGACGCGGTCGGCTTGCCAGCGCGCCAGATCGCGGAGCAGCGCGTCGCGACCCTCGCCGTCGGCCCGCGCGATCGCGTCGAGGATCCGCGCGCGGAGCGCGGCCCTCACCCGAGCACCTCCGCGAGCACGGCGGTGAACGCGTCGAGGAGCGCCGGCTCGATGGTCAGCGGCGGCGTGAGCTGGAGCGTCCGGCCCGCTGCGCCAGAGGCCAGGACGATCCAGCCGCGTGACAAGAGGTCTTGCACGACGCGACCTGCGCGTGCGCCGTCGTCGAGCTCCACCGCGATCATGAGCCCGCGGCCGCGCACGTCCCGCGCCTTCGCGCCGACCGCGGCGCGGAGCGCCGCGAGCCAGCGCGCCCCGACGGTGCGCGAGCGCTCGATCAGGCCCTCGTCCTCGAGGATCGCGAGCGCGGCGGCGGCCGCGGCGCAGCTCGGGGGCGAGCCGGCGAACGTCGCGGTGTGGATCGCCTCCGCGTCCGGATCGCCCCAGGCGGCCATGACCTCCGCGGTGCCGATGCAGGCGCTGATCGGCAGCCCGCCGCCCAGGGCCTTGCCGACGCAGACGACGTCGGGCGCGAGCTCGTCCTCGAACGCGAAGCGCCTCCCGGTGCGGCCGAAGCCGGTGAGGATCTCGTCCACGATCACGATCGCGCCGGCCTCTCTCGCGCGCGCGGCGAGCGCGCCGAGCCAGCCCGCCGGAGGGAACACGAGCCCGCCGCGCCCGAGCGCGGGCTCGACCACCACCGCGCCGATCGAGCCGTCGATCGCCTCGAGGGCGCGCGCGTCGCCGTAGGGGAGGAACCGCACGTGCGGGTTGAGCTGCGCGGCGAAGGGCGCGCGGAAGGCGGGGTGCGAGCCGCAGATCGCGAGCGGCCCGTACATCAGCCCGTGGTAGCCGCCCTCGAAGGCGACGACGCCGGGCCGGCCGGTGGCGAGGACGGCGGTCTTGAGCGCGGCGGCGATCGCGTCGGCGCCGTTCAGCCCGAGCACGATGCGCGCGTCGAAGGGGACCCAGGCGGCGAGGCGGTCGAGGAGATCGAGCTTGGCCTCCGACGGATGCACGTCGCCGAGCGCGTGCGGGAGGCGCGCGAGCTGGCGCTGCGCGGCCTCGACGACGCGCGGGTGCGCGTGCCCGACCGCGCACACGCCGAACGCGCCGATCAGATCGACGAACACGTTGCCGTCGGTGTCGCGCACGTTCGCGCCGCGCGCCTCGGCCCACACGATCGGATCGTGCGAGGCGCCCGTGCGCTCGGCGCGGCGCGCGCGCCGCATCGTGAGCGAGGGGCACTCGGTGCGGGCGAGGCGTTCGACGCCGCGCTCGCCCTCGGGACCGGGGACGCGCGCCGTGACGAGGGCGGGCAGCTGACGGCCGAACACGAGGTCCTGCTATCACCCGCGCCCGGGGCGCGCCACGCTACTTCTTGCGCCAGGGGTAGAACACGCCGCACGCGCGCGCGGTCCGCATCAGCGCCGGATCGTCGAGCAGCACGGTGTCGAGCGAGGCGCCGTGGGCGACGCCGATGTTCCGGACCGCCGAGAGGATCTCGGCGACGCGCTGTCGGAACGAGGGGTCGATGCGCAGCGCGACCGCGGGCACCGGCGCGGTCGGGCCGCGCGCCGCCGCGCAGAGGGCGGCCCACTCGACCTCGGGGTAGCCGCGGAGCACGGTGGTCAGCGCGTCGTAGAGCGCGTCCGGCGGGACCTGCCCGAGCGGCGACAGCGTCGCGCTCGCGCCGCCGCCGAAGCTCGCGGCCGCGGGGTTGAAGTCGGTCGAGGCGCTGAGGCTCGGGGCCTCGACGGGCGGCGCCATCGCGGCCGGCGGCACCGACTTCGGCGGGCCGATCGGCTTCTGCGATGGGATCGAGCCCGGCGTCGGTGTGACGCGCTGCTTGAGCGATCGCGAGATGCGGCCCGCGGCCGCGTAGGGGCCTTGCGATTCGCGCCGCGCGGCCTCGGAGAGGAGCGGCTCGTACTCCTCGCGCATCAGCTCGAGCGCGTGCTCCGCCGCGATGTCGATCACGACGAACTTGAGGTTCTGCTGGATCGCGTAGTTCAGCGCGTTGCGCGCGCCGATCTCGGCCGAGGGCGCGGATCCATCCGCGGCCAGCCACGCGAAGCGGCGCGCCGCCTCCTCGAGCTCCTCGCGGACCGTGAAGATCGGCAGGGCCGCGATCCCATCGCTGTTGACGAGGGTGCGGAAGCCCTCGATGCCGGCGGGCCACGGCACCACGAAGACGGTGCGCTGCGCCAGCGCGACCATCGCGTCGACCTTGGCCTGCCCGCCCGCTTGGGCGTCGGCCAGGAGTCTGTGGAAGGCGGCGGTCTGCGCGTGCGTCAACCCCTCCATTGTACCGAGGGTTCGAACCGCGCCCATTTTTCTGACCGAGACCGTTTCGTCTCGGAGGGGAGACCGCGCCCCGAGACCGATCCGTCTCGGCGCGGGGCCGCGCGGCGGCGAGGGACCCGCGGCTCGCGGGTGGCACGCGCGCTGCGATGGAGCCGGTCCGAGGAACACGGGGCGCGACGCCTCGCGGAGGAACGGGACATGACGACGACGAACCACCGCTCTTGGATCACCACGCTCTCGATCGCGGCCACGCTGCTCGGCGGCTGCACCGCGGTCCCCGAGGAGGACGCGGCCTCGATCGGCGAGGCCCTCGAGCTCGAGAACGGCGGCCTCGACCTGGAAGACGAGGCGCCGCTCTTCGGCGACGTGCGCTTCGACGAGTACTCGCTCGCCGACGTGACGCCCGAGCTCGTCGATCCGATGGACACCGCGACCGAGGTCGCGCTGATGCGCGAGCGGCCCGACGCCGTCGTGGTGCACGCGCAGATCCACTGGGGTCAGCTCCGCTTCGCGCCGGAGAACGAGACGCCGCGGAACTGGACCGGCGCGTTCGTGGTGAACCGCGGCGCGATCCTCGCGCGCCGGACCGTGCTGTTCGAGGACGCGACCGATCGCCTCCTGCCGCGGCGCGACCCGCGCGTCCTGCCCTTCACGTCGGTCACGCAGCCACACCACGACGGCGTCGTCGTGACGATCCTCGATCCCGATCCGGGCGCGCCGGAGCCGCTCACTCTGCTCTACGTGAACGATCTGCCCGGCGAGGCGGGGCCCGAGGGCGGGCACCTCGCGGTCCCGGTCGCGGCGCTCCTCGGCGGGCCGCGCGAGCTCGTCGCGGACGAGGCGGGCAACCGCATGGTCGCCGCCGCGACCGCCGCCCCGGTCGACCTCTGCGAGCGCGGCTTCCTCGCGGGCCGCTGGCACCGCGTCGAGGAGGGCCGCGGCGTGTTCCTCGGCCAGGTCCGCTCCCACGCCGGCGAGCTCCGCGGCCACGTCCGCGGCATCTACGGCGTCCGCGCGTCCGGCGAGCGCGTCTTCTTCGGCAAGTACATCGGCGCCGACGGCGGCTTCCGCGGGATCCTGCGCGGCACCTACGGCGAGGGCCACTTCGAGGGCCGCTGGCTCGACCGCTCGGGCGAGCGCGGCGCGCTCGGCGGCGAGTACCGCGAGGACGCGCCCGGCCCCGAGGTCGGCGGTCACTTCCTCGGCGCGTGGCGCGAGCTCAGCTGCGATCGCCCCTGACGATCTCTCCCACCACCCACCACCACACCCGAGCGCCTCGCCGATCCGTCGGCGGGGCGCTCGCCTTTCATTGGAGGAGGCCGCAGTAGACCTGCTCGGCGGTGTCGTCCGGGCGGCAGCGGCACGCGCCGGTGTCGCAGTCGCAGGCCGTGCCGCCGCCCGCGCAGCCGCACTCGTAGGACTCGCACTGCGAGTCGATGGTGCAGGTTGTTCCGTCGGCGAAGCGGCGCCCGCATCGCGCGGTGGCGTCGGAGTCCGGGATGCAGGTGAGCCCGTCGGCGCAGTCGGCGAGGCCTACGCACGGCGCGCCCTCCTCGCCGCGCTCGAGGCAGCGCCACTCCTCGATGCTCGTGGCGGGCCGGCAGCCGAGCTCGCCCGCGCACGAGTAGAAGCGCGCCACGTCGTACTCGCGGAGATCGGGCCGCTCGGAGACGATCGGGTTGCAGAGCTCGCCCTCGGGCACCGTCCCGGCGAGCATCGCCACGAGACCGTCGAAGCGGTTCTGCCACGCCGCGATGGCGGGGTCGCAGCGCGACGCGAGCTCGCGCGCGTAGGCCAGCTGGTAGCCGGCCTCCAGAGGGTCGTAGCCGGTGCGCGCATCGTTCAGGAGCGGCGCGAACGAGGTGGCGCAGTACGTGGAGAGCACGGGGATGCAGGCGGCGCGGGTGGTCACCCCCGCGGCCGGCGGGCAGCACGTGAGGACCGCGTCGCAGTAGAGCTCCGCGAAGCTCGCGCAGAAGTCCTCCGCGGGGATCGGCGCGGCGAGGTGGTCGCTCGGCGGGTTCGCGAAGGTGCAGCCCGCGAGCGCGGCCGCGAGGGCGAGCGTGCGACGCATCAGAACCGGCCTCCCGTGCGGACGCCGGCGAAGCCAGGGCCCAGGACGGGCCACACGAACCCCGACGCCTCTTCGGCGGGTCGCATCGCCTGGCCGACGAGGACCAGGATCGATCCCACCACCGCGACCCCCGCGCCTGCGTAGAGGCTCGCGTCCGCGGCCGTGTTGTA
Organism: Sandaracinaceae bacterium; assembly: GCA_041918555.1. Classification (GTDB taxonomy): domain Bacteria; phylum Myxococcota_A; class Polyangia; order Polyangiales; family Sandaracinaceae; genus JACKEC01. Next base: position 8,333 of record JAYRVK010001138.1, on the reverse strand, counting down.
GGTGGCGAGGTCCGCGGTGTCCGCCTCGCGGCACACGCGCCCGGCGTCCCGCCCGCACGAGCTCGCGAGCGCGCCGTCCTCGGACTCGCTGAGGCCCGCGAAGACGCCGAAGGACGCGAGCCCGGCGGCGCCGACGCCGAGGGCGACGACCCCGGTGATCAGGAGCGCGTCGGCGGTCTCTCGGCCCGCGCGCACGTGCGCCATGCGGCCCTCGCGCTCGGCCGCCGCGCGCTCCTCCGCCGCCTGGCGGTCGGCTCGCTCCGCGGCCAGGCGCTCGGCGGCCGCCTCGCGCTCGCGCGCCGCCTCCGCTTCGGCCGTCGCGGTTGTCAACCTCTCTTGCTCGATACGGATCCGCAGGCGCTCGAGCCGAAGGACCAGGGCCTCGCGCCGCGCCTCGTCGGGCTCTCCGTCGCGCAGGTACCCCTCGAGCGCGTCCGCGGCCTCGACCAGCTCGCCGTTCCGCTCCTGTGCCGAGTAGATGTTGTAGAGCAGGTCCGCGTGGTGGGTGAGCGCGTAGGCGGCGCGGAACTCCGCCGACGCCTCGCCGTAGTCGCCGCGCTCGAACGCGAGCGTGCCTCGGTCGAAGTGCTCGTGCGCCACGCGCCGGTCCTCCTCCGAGAGCTCTTGCGCACCTGCCGGGCTCGCGACCGCGATCAGCAACCCCAGCGACGCGAGCGCGCTCCGCACCGGACGAGCGTATCCGGCGCGAGCGCCGGCCATCAACCGCGCTGCTCGCGGATCAGGGTCGCGATGGCCTGCGGGTCGGGCACGCCCTTGATCCCGATCTCGACGTCGCCCTGGCCCGCGCTCGAGATCTCGAGGGTGCCCACCCGGAACATCCGCTGGACGAAGCTCTGGTTGACGCGGACGTTGCGCACGTCGACGTGGCGGACCTCGCTCGTCTGCTTGTCGAGGAGCCCTCGCGTCAGGGTGGTGCGCCGGTTGGTGATGACGAGCCGCGTGCCGCGGCAGATGAGCCACTCCACGAGGTAGAAGACGAAGCCCACCAGCACGAAGCAGAGGAGGATCATCAGCGCGTGCACGAACCAGTTGCCGCCGAAGAGGCGCGGGCTGATCTCGCGGAGAGTGCGCTCGGGGCCCGCGCCGCCGCCGAGCTCCTCGCGCACGGGGAAGCCGCAGTGCGGGCAGGCGTGGGCGCGATCGGAGACGCGCCCGGTGCAGTCGGGACAGGCGATCAGGGTCATCGGTACTTCTTGAGCATGCGTTTGAAGTACATGCGGTCCATCCCGCTCGCGGCGGCCGCCCGCGAGATGTTGCCATCGAATCGCGCGAGCTGCTGCGTCAGATACGCCTCTTCGAAGGCGCTGACCACGTCCGTCTTCAGCTCGCCGAACGGTCGGTCGAGATCCACGCCGGGCGAAGAAGGGCCCGAGGTCGGGCGCGGGCCCGGCGCGCTCGGCGGCTCGAGCTCGACCGCCTCGCCCGGCTGGCTCAGCGCGAGCGTGCGGGTGATGAGGTTCTTGAGCTCGCGGACGTTGCCGGGCCACGGGTGCGCCATGAGCCGCGCGCGGTTCGCGTCCGAGATCGACGCGATGAGCGCGTCGGCGCGGCGTGGATCGTCGGGGAGCGCGCGGCGGATGAAGTGCTCGGCGAGGCGCGCCACGTCCTCAACGCGCTCGCGCAGCGGCGGCATCCGCACGCGGACCACCGCGAGCCGCCAGTAGAGATCCTCGCGGAACGCGCCGCGGTTCACCTCCGCCGCGAGGTCGCGGTTCGTCGCGGCGACGAGGCGCACGTCGACGGGGATCGTCTCGTGCCCGCCCACCCGGCGGACCTCGCGCTTCTCGAGCGCGCGGAGCAACTTGGGTTGCATCTCGAGGGGCAGCTCGCCGAGCTCGTCGAGGAACAGCGTCCCCTCGTGCGCCTCCTCGAGCCGGCCGAGGCGCCGCGCGGTGGCGCCCGTGAACGCGCCCTTCTCGTGGCCGAACAGCTCGGACTCCATCAGCTCGGGCGGGATCGCCGCGCAGTCGAGCACCACGAGCGGGCCGCCGGGCCGCGCGCTCGCGGCGTGCACGGCCTCGGCGACGAGCTCCTTGCCCGTCCCGCTCTCGCCCTCGACGAGGAGCGTGGCGTTCGTCGGCGCGACCCGCGCGAGCAGGGCGAACAGCTCGCGCATCGCGACGCTCCGGCCGACGAGCGGGCCGAAGCGATCGTCGAGCGAGGTGGGCACGTCGACCTCCGCGCCGCCCGGCTCGAACGTGAGGACGTGTCCGCCCACCGCGATGCGGCTCCCGGGCCGGAGGTAGACGTCGCGCGCGCGCAGCCCGTCGACGAACGTCCCGTTGGTGCTCCCGAGATCGCGGAGCCTGTAGCCGTGCTCGTCGAGCGCGATCTCGAAGTGCAGGCGGCTCACCTTCGGATCGTCCGCGAGCACGAGGTCCGCGCCGGGCCGGCTCCCCACGCGGAACGCGAGCGCCTCGACGCGCGGGCTCGGCCCGCCCTCCACGCGCAGCACGTACGGGCGGATGCGGCGGCCGACGACCTCGCCGTCGGCGAGGATGGTGCGCGTCGCCATCGTGTCGGACGAGTCCGTCACTCGTCGATCCCGGGGTGCGTCGTGTAGACGCTGTGGAGCGAGGCGTCGTCGAGGCGGAGGAGCTGCTTGCCGAGGAGCGCGTCGAACCCGAGGGCCGGCGCCGAGGGCACGGTGTCGGACGGATCGCTCGAGGGCAGCTCCGTCCCGCTGGTGGAGCGCTCGGCGGCGATCGGGCGCGCGGCCTCCTCCACCGCGGCCGCGAGGTCCGCGCTCGAGAGGTAGATCCGCTCCTCGTGGGCGAGGCGCTCGAGCTCCTGCCGCATCATCGCGCCGGTCGGGTAGCGGACGTCGACGTCGGCCGCGAGGGCGCGCTTGAGGATCCGGACGAGCTCCGGGCTCGCCTCGAGGCGGTCGAGCCGGTGCCCCGCGCCGCCGAGGATCGCCGGGATGATCACCGCGCCCTCGCCCTCGAAGAGGCGGCGCCCCGCGACCATCTCGTAGAGGACGGCGCCGAGCGCGTAGAGATCCGCGCGGCGATCGACGGCGCCGCCGCGCACCTGCTCGGGCGGCATGTAGGGCAACTTTCCCTTCAGTGTACCGATCAGCGAGCCCACGTCGCGGAGCGTGCTCTTGGCGACGCCGAAGTCCGCGAGCTTCACCTCGCCCTCGCGCGAGAGGAGCACGTTCCCGGGCGAGACGTCCCGGTGGACGATCGCGAGCGGGGTCCCGTCGGGCGCGGTCCGGCGGTGCGCGTAGTCGAGCCCCTCGAGCGTGCGGATCGCCACGAGCAGGGCCTCACCGAGGGGCATCGGCCCCCGCCCGGTGCGCCGCCGCCACGAGAGCAGGCCGCGCAGATCGACGCCGTCCACGTACTCCATCGCGAGGAACCAGCGCTCGTCGATCCGGCCCACGTCGAAGGCCTGCACCACGTTGGCGTGGCTGAGCGCCATCGCGACGCGGACCTCCTCGACGAAGAGCTGCGCGAAGCCCTTCTGCCCCGCGAGGTCGCCGCGCACGAGCTTGAGCGCGACCGGCTTGTCGACGCCCGCGACCGTGGTGACGCTCGCGCGATAGACCTCGCCCATCCCGCCCGCGGCGATGCGCTCCTCGATGCGATACCGGCCGAGCTCTCGTGTCACCCTCGGCCAGGATACCTCGCATGTGGAGCGGGCGATGACGCTTCGGGCCGGGCTCGCGAAGGCCTCGATCACGGTCTTCGAGCCGGGGATGGCGATGCTCGGCTGGGGCCGGCCCGATCACGTCCCCGAGCGCGTCGCGCACCCGCTCCACGCGCGCGCCCTCGCCCTCGAGGCGGGAGGCCGCGCGTTCGCCTACGCCGTCGCGGACCTCTGCTTCGTGAGCGCGTCGCTCCGCGTCGCGGTCCTCGAGGAGCTCGCGCGCCGCGGCGTCCGGATCGCGCCCTGCGACCTGATGCTCACCGCGACGCACACCCACGCGGGCCCGAACGGGTTCAGCCACGCGTTCTTCTACGACCTGAGCTCGCTCGGCTTCTCGCGCCGGGTCCACGACGCGCTGGTCGCCGGGATCTCGACTTCGATCGAGCAAGCCATGTTGCGCCTCGAGCCGGCGCGGCTCCGGCTCGGCGCCGCGCGGGTCGAGGGCGACGTCGCGATCAACCGCTCGCTCGCCGCGCACCGGGCGAACCGCGACGCGATCCCAGGCGGCGTCGACCCCGAGCTCCTCGCGCTCCGCGTCGACGACGCGGCGGGCCGTGGGCTCGGCGTGCTGAGCCTCTTCGCGCTGCACGCGACCTCGATCCACGCCGACGTGCGCGCGCTGCACCCGGATCACAAGGGCCTCGCCGCCGAGGGCTTCGAGGCCTGGGCGCGCGCGCGCGGACACGCGCCCGACTTCGTGGCGCTCTTCGCGCAGGGCGCCGCGGGCGACGTGAGCCCGAACGTGCGCTTCGATCGCGCGCGGGGCGTGAGGGTGGGCGCGAAGGCCGACGACGAGGCGAGCGCGCGATACGTCGCCGAGGCGCAGCTCGACGCGACGCGGCGGGCCTTCGAGGGCGCGGCGCGCGCCATCGAGGGGCCGCTCGACGCGCGGGCGCGGCACGTCGAGCTCGAGGAGCGCTTCGTCCCGGGCGCGCTCGCGGGCGGCGCGCCGGCGCGCACGACGCGCGGTCGGCTCGGGCTCGCGATGGCCGCGGGGACGGCCGAGGGTCCGGGCCCGCTCGCGGGGCTGCCGCTCCCGCGCGGCGCCGGCGCCGATCCCAAGGTGACGCTCCTCGAGGTGGGGCCGGGCGTGGAGCGGCGCCTCCTCGGGCGGATCGATCCGCGGCGTGTGCCTGCGTTGCACGCGGCGTTCGCGCACGCTCGGAGGAGCGGCGGGCTCGCGCGTGCCTGGATCCCGACCGTGCTCCCGGTGCAGCTGCTGCGCCTGGGCCCGCTCGCGATCGCCGCGCTCCCGAACGAGCCGACGACCACCGCGGGCCGCCGCCTGCGCGCGCGCCTCGAGGCCGCGCTCGGCGGGCGCGTCCACGCGCAGGGTTACGCCAACGCGTACGCGGGCTACCTCACCACCCCCGAGGAGTACCGGCTCCAGCGCTACGAGGGCGCGTACACGCTGTTCGGCCCCCACACGCTCGGCGCCTTCACGGACGTGCTGACCGCGCTCGCGCGCTCGCTTCGGGGGGAGCCCACCGCGATCGACGGGTCGCCGCTCGATCGCTGCACCGAGGCGGAGCTCCGCTCGCGCGCGTTCGCGCCCGGCTAGATCCCACCCTGCACGTGGTGCGGGCGCACGATCCCCGTGCCCTCGGGAGGCGGCTCCACGCTCACCTCGCCCATGATCTCCGGCTCGAGCTCGGGCTCGACGGCCTTGGCGATCCGGGCGACCACGCTGTCCGCGAGCCACGTGGACACGTCGAGCCCGAGCAGGCGGAAGAGCGACAGCGATCCCACGAGGCCGAGCAGCGCGACGAGCATCGCGGCCGCGCCCGACAACGTGCGCCGCGCGAGCCTGCGCATGGCGGCGAAGCGCACCGGCGCGCAGTCGATCGTCGCGACCGTTCCGTCGGCGCGCCGGTAGAAGCGGACGCAGAGGCGCTCGGGCGAGCCCTCGAGGAGCGAGGAGGCCTCGTCGTGCGTCATGCGCGAGAGGTCGAAGACGTTCTTCGCGCATACACGACAGAAACGGACCTTGTCGTCGCCGCGCATCTCGCTCCAGTTCTCGGGGCAGGGCTCGCGGACGTCGAGGACCTCGAGCGCGCGCTTGGGTCGGTCGCTCACGACCCGCTCGCCTCGGTCGGCGCCTCGGGGGCCGGCTCGAGCACGTCGGTCGGCGGCGGCTCGACGGGCGGCTCGAAGTGCTCGGGCATCGCCCCCATCATCGGGATCGCCTCGGGCTCGGGCTGCGGGTCGAGCTTGCGCGCGACCTCTTCCACCCAGCTCCCCGCGACGTGGAGCGAGGTGAAGCCGAGCGCACCGACCATCCCGAGCACCCCGGCCATCGCGACGCCGGCGAGCGCGAGCCCCTTCTGGGCGGCGCGGCGCGCGGCGCGCAGCCGATCGGGGGCGCAGTCGCGGGTGACCACGGTCCCGTCGAGGCGGCGGTAGAACCGGATGCACACGCGGCCCTCGGCCTCGGCGACGAAGCGCTCGGCGGTCGCGCGGTCCATCGCCGAGAGGTTGAAGACGTTCTGATGGCAGAGGCCGCAGAAGCGCCGCACGTCGTCGCCGCGCATCGCGCTCCAGTCCTCGGTGCAGGGCTCGGCGACGTCCAGGACTTCCAGGTGCACGCGGCGGTCGGTCATGGCGCTCTCGACCCGGGCCCTCGGCGCGACCTTGGAGGGCTCTCGTGGCGCCCGCTTTCGCGCCGGCTTCGCGCGCGCGCGCGGGAGCGACCCCAAGGAGGGTCCCCGCGGCCCGGTCAGGCCCCGCATGACCCGCCTCGCCCGTGCCCTCCTCACGCTGCCCCTCGCCACCGCGCTCGGCGCCGCCCTCGGCCTGCTGGTCGCGCTCGTCGCGGCGGTGCTCTCGGCCACGCCGCTCCGCCTCACCGTCCTCCCCCTCGCCCCCTTCGCGTTCGCGCCGCTCCCCGCGCTCTTCGGCGCGTGGATGGACTGGGCGCGGCTCTACCGGCCGACGCCGCGCACGCGGGCGTGGAGCTTCGCGCTCCTCGCGCTGACGGGCATCGGCGCGCTCGAGGCGGCGTGGATCGCGATCGAGGACGGGGCGTTCCCCTGGCTCGCGCCCGCGGTGCCGATCGGCGCGGCGCTCGTCGTGTTCGCGACGGCGCAAGTAATCTTGCAGTTGAGCAGGCGCGGCGTGCGCATGCTCGGCTTCGAGCTCGCCTGCGGCACGATCCGCGCAGAGGAGCGCGACCGCCTGGTGCTCGACACGGGCGCCGCCGCGCTCGAGGTCGATCGCGACGCGAGCGCGGACCTCGGCCCGGCGCGCACCTTCGACCTCTCCGTCGGCTCGACGCTCGCGGTGCTGGGGCGCTTGACGGACGCGGCTCCGTCGGCGGGCCCGTTCCGCACCGAGGCGCGGGCGCGGGCCTCGACGGTGCTCGGCGTGGCGGCGTCCCCGCGGGATCTCTCCGTGGCCGTGCGCCGGCGCGCGCGCGCGTGGGTCGCGTACCTGCTCGTGCTCGCGATCGGCGCCACCGCGTTCGCCGCGACCGCGTCCCACCAGCCCGCGTCGGAGTGCGGGCTGCGCGGGCTCCCCCTCGTCAAGACGGCGTGACCGCGCGCCGCGGCCAGAGCGCCAGCACGAGGAACCCGACGAGCACCAGCGCGAGCTGGCACGCGTGGCTCAGGAGCGCGATCGAGATCGCGCGCGCCTCGGTCGTGCCGAGCGCCTCGGCGGCGAGCGCGAAGCCGCCCTCGCTCGCGCCGATCTGTCCGGGGACGAGCACGCCGAGCGCGGCGATCACGAGGTAGGTGCCGTGGAGGGCGAGCGCCGAGAGCGCGCTCGGCTCGAGCCCGACCGCGTGGGCCAGGACGAAGAAGTGCCCCGCCTGGAGCGCGCGGCCGAACATCATCGACGCGACGGGCCCGAAGGCGACGAGCGGCGTCTCGCGCGAGGCGCCGACGAAGGTGGCCGCGTGGGGCGCCAGCGAAGGGAAGCGCGCCCCGAGCCAGCGCCCGAACGCCTGCCAGCGCGCGGCGGCCCGGAGCGCGAGCCCGCTCGCGTTCATCGAGACCACGTGGACCACGAGGAGGATCGTGAGGAGGCTCGGGCCCGTCACCGCGTAGGCGGCGAGCGCGGAGAGGATCGTGAAGGTGCCCGACGAGATCAGGACGTTGGCCTGGTTCGCGGTGCCGAGCGCGACCGCGGTGGGAGCGCCGACCCAGCGGCTCAGCAGGCTCGCCTTGACGGCCTCGGCGCTCGCGCGCCCCGCGGGCGCGACGCCCATCACCGCGAACGCGACGAGGTGCGACGCGAAGAGCGGCCACCACGGCACCTCCTCGCCGCGCCGCCCGAGGGTCTGCCGGCTCGCCACCGCGTCCATCGCGATCCGTGCGACCTCGAGCCCGAGCGCCACGGGCAGCCACGCCAGCGCGGGCGCGAGCACCGCCGCGAGGGTGTCGACCCCTTGCTCGCGCACGAGCCAGACGACGACCCCGATCCCCGCCAGCCCGAGCCCCGCGCGCACGGCGACCCACGCCCACTCGCGCCGCTTCTCCGGGCTCACGACGCGCGGGACCCCCGCGAGTGCGAGTGCTCGCCCTCGTGCTCGTGCTCGTGCCCGTGCCCGTGCTCGTGCCCGTGCTCGTGCTCGTGCTCGTGCCCGTGCCCGTGCCCGTGCTCGTGCCCGTGCCCGTGCCCGTGCCCGTGCCCGTGCTCGTGCCCGTGCTCGTGCCCGT
>JAYRVK010001137.1:0-10229 GCA_041918555.1 Sandaracinaceae bacterium | reverse complement strand
CGTCGATGACTGCGGCGGCCACGACCTCGAACCACGACAGCTCGTCGATCGTGTCGATCTCGAGCGGGCGGCGTCCCGACTCGCGCGTGAACCGCGGAAAGTAGTTCGTCCGGAGGAGATGGGTCTTTCCCGTGCCCGGCGGCCCGAACAGGATGAGGTTCTTCGGACCGACCCACGCCGTCGCCGGCGTGGGTCTCGCGGGGTCGCTCCCTTCATCCGCATCGTCTTCTTCTTCCTCGTCATCATCAGGGTCGTCGGCGACTCCAAGTGCGCGGAGATCGATGAGCGGCGTGCCACGCGCCTGGGCTCGCGTACCCCGCGACGTGAAGTCGAGCTTGATGAGGTTCAACCGTACGAACCGCTCGAACACCGTCGCCTCGTCGGGTCGGATCGCTCCGTCCTCGAGACGCACGGTCATCAGCTGCACCTTCGAATCGGTCTGCATCGGTAGACCGGACCCGGCGACCAGCTCGCGAAGCTTCTCGTTTCGCGCGGTCTGCTTGGCCGACGACTTCTTCTTGAGGTTGAACCACGCGGCGATGGTCGCGTTCCCGTCATCCGATGCCATCACCGCCCGCGCTACGTTGCAGAACCCGATGGCACCGGCTCCGAGATGGACGGAGAGCGTGACCTGCAGGGGCTCCGCTCGGCGCATCGGGAAACCCGCGATGACCGAGAGGTCCACACGACCGCCCTCCCATGAGCAACGTACATTGACACGCGGCGGCCACGGTCCGTCGCGCTCGGGGTCGAGCCCGAGGATGACGCGCGGCCACTCGGCTTCCTCGATTCCGGTCACCTCGACGGCCACGCGCTTCCCCCCGACCTCCACCGAGAAGGGGTGCGCGGCCGCGAGGACCCGACGAACCGTGCGAAGAGCGATGGCGTTGGCTTCCTCGGGCGTCATGCGGTCGAGGGTAGCGCGCAAGCTGGCGTCGATCGCCATCGTGTAATGGGGCCCGAGCGATCACTGCCGCACCTTGATCGAGCTGCGCGGACCGGATCCGCGGGTGCCCGCGCGGCTGCGCGGCCGCGCGGGCTCAGGCCCGCTGACTCCGGAGTCGGCGCCAGGTCATCGCGGCGACTCGGTCGAGCTGCGCGTCGACTCGCTCGACGTCGGCCCGTGCGATGTAGCCCCAGGCGGCGGCCAGCTTCAGCTGGCTGCGCAGCTCGTGCAACGAACCTTGCGCCGTCTGGATCCGCTCGCGGCGGAGGCCCGGACCCCGTCGGCCTCGGCGTGGTTGGAGATCACCGACGTCGCGGCCCGCTTGGCCTGATCGGCGAGGTTGCGATCGTGTACCGCGATCGCGTCGGCATCAGATCCATCATCCGCCCGAGCGCGGTCTTTCGGAGCTGGTGTGCTGCCCACCCCCCGAGGGGCGCTGCGCGCCCCCTCCTTGGCGCGCGTTCGCACCCCCCGCTCCGCGTGGGCCTTTGAGCCGACCGCGCGGATCGGCCCCACGGCACAGCGCGGCACGTGGGGTTTCGCCAGAGATCATGGGTTCTTGCCGTGGCACGTGCCTGGCAGCGCTCGACCGCATGACCCAGCGCGTCTCCGTGCTGGCGTGCGCCGCGGCCATCGCGGGGCTCGCCATTCCTCAGCCCGCGTCCGCGTGCGGCGGCTGCTTCGCCCCGCCGAACCCGACCGGGATGCCGACCGTCGTGACCCGCCACCAGATGGCCGTCGCGATGAACATGCACGAGACGACGCTCTGGGATCAGATCGAGTACGCCGGCGACCCCGAGGACTTCGTGTGGGTGCTGCCCGTCCGCGGCGGCGTCCCCGTGGAGCTAGCGGAGAACGCCTTCTTCGAAGCGCTCGAGGGCGTCACCACGATCACGATGCAGGCGCCCGCGCCGCCGCGGACCTTTTGCAGCGATCCTTGCGCGGGGTTCGGTGCGTTCGGGGCGGCAGCGGACCGCGCCCCCGGCGCCGACGCGGGCGCGGGCGGCGTGACGGTGCACCACCAGGCCGCGATCGGCCCGTACGAGACCGCGACCATCGGCTCCGAGGATCCCGCCGCGCTCGTCGCGTGGCTGCGCGACAACGGCTACACCGTGCCCGACGCGATCCTCCCGACCATCGCGCACTACACCGACCAGCACATGGACTTCGCCGTCCTGCGCCTCTCGCCGAACTTCGGCGTGAACCAGATGCAGCCCGTGCGCGTCACGATGCCCGGCCTCAACCCGACGTTCCCGCTGCGCATGGTCGCGGCCGGCGTCGAGGGCTCGGTCGGCCTCGAGCTCTTCGTGTTCGCCGAGGGCCGCTACGGCCCGATGAACTTCGCCTCGGCCGAGGTCGACCGCGACGCCATCACCTACGACTGGGCGACGGGCCAGTTCGACTACGACGCCCGCTACGCCGCCGCGCAGGACACCGCGGACGGCCGCGTGTGGATCACCGAGTTCGCGCAGCTCGCGCCCGACTGGCAGATCGCGGGCTACGTCAGCTACGACGAGGCGGGCGAGCCGCACTACGCGCGCGACGACTGGGACGTCGTGACCCGGCACCTCGACGCGCCGTACCTCACGCGGCTGACCGCGGATCTGCGCGTCGCGCACCTCGGCGAGGACCTCATCCTCGGCGCCGCCGACGGCGCGGACCTCGGCAACTTCATCCAGGTCACGCGCGAGCTCAACCGCGCGCCCGACGTGGACTGCCCGACCGTCTGCAACGACCCGTACGGCCCCGGCACGAGCGGCGGCTGGCGCGGCGCCGGGCGCGGCGACGGCCTCTGCGCGGCGAGCCCCGCGCGCACCGGCTCGCTCCTTGGCGCGCTGGTCCTCGCGGGCGCGGCGGTCGCGTTCGGCCTGCGCCGCAGGAAGTGAAGCGCGGCTCGCCGGGCGCTCGTTCTGAGGTACGCTCGTCGCGCCGATGGCCTCGCTGTTCGATCGGGAGTTCCTCTTCGTCACGGGCAAGGGCGGCGTCGGCAAGACGACGGTGAGCGCGGCCCTCGCGCTGGCCGCCGCGAAGAAGGGCAAGCGCGTCCTGATCGCGATGTGCAACGCGAAGGAGCGGCTGAGCCACCTCCTCGAGGTCGAGCCGATCGGCCCGCGCAACCGCCGCATCCTCGACAAGATCGACGCGGTCAACATGACGCCCGCGGTCGCGCTCGAGGAGTACGGGATGATGGTCCTCAAGGTCCGCAGCGTGTACACGGCGGTCTTCGAGAACCGCTTCGTCTCGGCGGTCCTGCGCGGCACGCCGGGCATCGAGGCGTGGTCGATGCTCGGCAAGGCCTACTTCCACGTCGACGAGGAGCTCGACGGCCGCCCGCGCTACGACGTGGTGATCGTCGACGGCCCCGCGACCGGCCACGCGCTCGACATGCTCCGCGTCCCGCAGGTCATCTGCGACATCGCCCCGCCGGGCCTCCTGCGGACGGAGGCCGAGAAGGCCCGCGCGCTCTTCCACGACCACCGCCGCGCGGCCGCCGTGCTCGTCACGCTCGCCGAGGACATGCCCGCGAACGAGACCATCGAGCTCCACGCCGCGATCACGGGCGAGATCGGCCTGGCGGTCGACACCCTCGTCGTGAACTCGGTCCTGCCGAAGCTCTTCAAGGCGGAGGAGCGCGAGTCGATGGTGGAGCTCCCCGGCAAGCTCCCGCCCGGGAGCGCGCTGACCTCGCTCGCCCGCGCGAGCCGCGAGCGCGCGCTCCGCGAGCAGACGCAGCGCGACGCGGTGAAGAAGCTCGAGGCCGCGCTCCCGAGCCTCGGGCGCACCGTGCTGCCGCACCTCTTCGTCCCGGAGTTCCGCCGCGCCGCGGTGGAGTCGCTCGCCGAGACCTTCGCCTGAGGGCCGGTAGCCTCCCTCCGCCGGTCCACGTAGGATGGGGACGTGACGTCGGCGGCCCAGAAGATCCTCGAGCAAGCGCTCTGCCTTCCGGCGGAGGAGCGCGAGGCCCTCGTCGTCGCCCTCGCGGAGAGCCTGGAGGGCTCGCAGGAGGGCTTGAGCGACGAGTGGAAGACGGCGATCGCCCGACGCATCGATGCCGTGGAGCGCGGGGACTCCAAGCTGATCGAAGGCGATGAAGTGGACGCCCGGCTCCTTGCCGCACTGCGCCGCGTTGGATGAGACTCCCGTTCGCGGCAGAGGCGGCCGACGAGCTGGCGGCTGCCGCTGAGTGGTATGAATCGGAGCGGGTCGGCTACGGCGAAGTGTTCGTGTCCGAGGTGCGGACGGCGGTCGAGCGGGCGGCCGACTTCCCCAAGAGCGGCGCCCGAGTCGACGGCTCCGAACCGGAGCGCGAAGTTCGTCTGTTCCGGACGCGTCGGTTCCCGTTCTCGGTCGTGACGGCACTCGTCGCGGGATCATCCTCCCCTCCCGCGTCAAGCCAGTAGGTGCGTGATTTCTCTCCATTCAATACCGTCTGGTTCGCGTCCGATGCTCGCAACAGACCACATCATCTCGATTACTCTTGATCGCCTAATCCACTCTTCTGGGCTCAGCTCAATACTACCAGCTGAAAACTCGATGTGGGCGCGTAGAGTCGTCGTGCGGTCGCGGACAGTCCATGCACGCCACATTCGACCATCAGAGGTTCTCTTTTCAAGAAGCATGCCTCCGCCGTCTCCGGCACACTGATAATATCTCCCCGTGCTGTCCATGATCCACATCACGGCATAGCTGTGTTTGCTGCCCGCTTTCAGCCTTGATAACTCTCCGGAGATCTGCGCTCTTGAAATTACAGTGAGTGGCACTTTGCCCTCGACCTCGAGCAAGACCTTTGCAGGTCTCTCTTCCGAGTCAGTCCCGTTCATAGTGCAGTCACTCCGACTCCTCCTCAGGTGAATCTGCTTCTGGGCGCACTTCGGTCGCCGTCACGACTCGCTGGCCTCTGATACGACCTCTGCCCTCGGCTCCATGTGCATTGACCCACGCGCGGGCCCGCGCGGCGAGCGGTGCGCCGAGGGGCTCGACGCCGTCCACGTCGTAGACCGCGGGCTCCTCGGTGGCTCGTCCAGCGTACGCGAGCGCGGGGAACCCGCAGAGCAGTGTCGCGAGCGCGCTGCACGCGGCCTTCCGCCCGAGGGGCCCGGGGCGACAACCGATCCGGCGGTCGTGGAACGCACGCATCCGAGACGGACCCAGCATCGCCGAGCGAGCCGTCCCCCGTCGAGCCGCACGCGACGCCCGCCGCGTCACCGCCGGATCTCTCGCCGCGGGCGCGGCGATCGCCGCCGCCCGCTTCGCCACTTCGCCGATGCGCGCGCGCAAGTCCGCGGGATCGTTGAGCCGCCCTTCCGGCACGCCGCGTGGTGCACGCACCCGCGTGACCGATTCGCGCCGCATCCCGATGAGCCGCACCTGCTTCGCGGTGACGCGCCGCGTGCACGACCGCCGGTTCCTGTTGCGGCCCGACGCCGCGCTCACCGCGCTCGTCACCTTCCTGCTCGCGGCCCTCGCGCCGCTCTTCGGCGTCGAGGTCCACGAGTTCTGCGTGATGTCGACGCACTACCACCTGGTCCTGTCGGTCGCCGACCAGCGCATCTCCGCGTTCTTCGAGCACCTCAACGCCCGGCTCGCCAAGGCGGTCAACGTCCTACGCGGCGCCAGACGCGGCATCGTCTGGGAGCCCGGCGGGCTGAGCATCGTCGAGCTGAAGACGCCCGACGCCATCGTGCAGGCCATCGCGTACTGCATCGTGAACCCCGTCGCCGCGGGCTTGGTCTGGCGGCCCGAGGACTGGCCCGGCCTCACGGTGCAGGCCCACGAGCTCGGCCGGCGCGTACTCTCGGCGGCGCGGCCCGACTTCTTCCTCGACCCCCGCAAGTGGAGCGAGCACGCCTCGTTGCGGCTCGGGCTGCCCGAGGGCCTCGTGCTCCTCTACGGCGAGGACGGCGCGCGCGAGCGCATCGCCGCCGAGGTCGAGCGCCAGGTCGCGCTCGCGCACGGGGAGATCCGCGCGAGCTACGGCAAGGTCCTCGGCCCCGTGGCCGCCCGCAACGCCAGCCCGTTCCAGCGCGCCAAGAGCTGGGAGACCTACGGCGAGCTCGACCCGCACTTCGCCACCGGCCGCGGCCGCGTCGCCGAGCGCGTCGAGGCGGCCAGAGAGCTCCTCGAGTATCGCCGCGAGTACCGCGAGGCGTGGCTCCGCTACCGCGCCGGCGAGCGAGACCACGTGTGGCCCTACGGCTGCTACGTATCCGTTCTACGGACCCGTCCTCGTCAACGTGGGCGCGCTGTGGCAGCGCCGGCCGGCTCAAGAGCCGAGGGTGAGCTCGCGGTAGGGATCGGCGGCGAGCTTCGCGCGCACGTCGTCGCGCGCCGACGTGGCGGCCCAGTGCACGGGGGCGAGCTCGAGGATCTGGTGCTTGGGCCAGCGCGGGAGCAGGCACAGCAGGTCGCGCAGGTAGGTCCACGGCTCGACGCGGACCATGCGACAGCTCGCGAGGAGCGAGGTGAACACGGCGTTGACGTGCCCACCCTCGTCGCTGCCCAGGAAGATCGTATCCGTTCTACGGACCCGTCCGGCGGGCCCGACCGCGCCGTGTGATCGATCGCCCTCGCGAAGGAACACGATCTGTCCCGCCCTCGCGAAGTGTTAGCGCGCACTGCGCGTGAGGTCGGAGCCCCCGAGACCACGCAGCCTGCGTGAGGTGCCCGGGGCCGCGCGCCCTCGCGGAGCGTGCCGGTTTCTCGCGTAGGCGTCCCCGACCGGCGTAGAGACGCCGGCTCGGAGACAGCACCGGCGCGGGGCCGGGCGAAGAGGTGGCGGGCGGTGTTCGGGCACCGTGCTCCCGCCTCGCTCCGCGGAGGTGCCCTGTCAGGAATCCCGCGAAGCAGCGTACGAATCGTCCATTCTGAGATGGACGTCAAGTCCTGGGCAATGCGACTTCCCTCGTGCGAGGCGGTTCGGCCGGCGCAGTGCCCGGCCTGCGAGGCGGCGAGCCGTGAGCCCGGTCGGCGAACCACGATCGTCGGCCACGGCTCGCGCGCCCGATGGATCGAGGGCCCCCTCGAGCCGGAGCAGGATCCCATCGACCTCGAGATCCTGGGGCGCCGCTACCGATGCCGGGCGTGCGGCGCAGTCCTCGTCGTGGTCCCGCACGGCGTGGGCCGCGCGCTGCGCTACTCGCTCGGTGCGATCGCTGGGGCGCTCGCGCTGTGGGGCTACGCGCGGGCGACGGCGGCGCAGGCCCGCAAGGCGACGAGCACGGCGCGGGCGCGCGGACCGAGCTCGCCCGAGCAGTGGTCGTCGCTGCGCCGATGGACGTCGCGGGCGAGCACGATCTTCGGAGCGGGCACGCCCTCGCTCGAGGGGACGCTGCGCGAGCGGGCCGCGCGGATCGCGACGTGGCTCGCCTCGCACGCGCCGCTCGGGACGGGCTCGGTGCCCCAGGACGCCTTCTACGGCGGACGGTTCGTCCACGCACGATGACCGATGGCCATGCGAGCCCGCGCACCGCCTCGAAGTCGTCCACCACCGCCAGCGCGGACCCGCCCGCGGGAGCCCGCGCGATCGATCCACTCCACGCCGCGGCACGACGTTGCGGCGGAAAGGAGACGAGATGGATCTGCTCATCGAACAGGGCGACGCGCTCGGGCCCAAGGACCACGCCGAGGCGGTCGCGATCTTCCGCGCGCAGGTGATCGGGCCGCTGCTCACGCGGCACTTCACGACGCACGGCGAGCTCGCGGGCGCGATCCGCGACGTGTCGGGGCACCTGCACCGTGCGCCGGGACGGCGCTCCTCGCGCCGCTACTCCAGGGCGACGATCGAGCGCTGGTACTACGCCTACAAGCGGGGCGGGCTCGCGGCGCTGCGCCCGCGCCGGCGCTCGGACGCAGGCCACGCGCGCGAGCTGACCGAGGCGCAGCGCGCGCTGCTGCTCGAGATCCGCCGCGAGCACCCGAGGGCGAGCGCGGCGCTCATCGTGCGCACGCTCGAGCTCGACGGCCGGCTCGCCAAGGGCGCCGTCAGCGCCTCGACGGTGCGCCGGCTCTACGAGCAGCACGGCCTCGACCGGCTCTCGATCCAGGCGGCGGGCGGGCCCGTGCGCCTGCGCTGGCAGGCCGATCGCGCCGACGCGCTCTGGCACGCCGACGTCTGCCACGGACCTGCGATGCGCATCGGCGGCCGGACGGTGCCGCTGCGCATCCACGCGATCCTGGACGACCACAGCCGCTACGTCGTGGCGATCCAGGCCGCGACCACGGAGCGCGAGGTCGAGATGCTCGCGCTGATGGTCAAGGCGATGCGCGGGCTCGGGCGCCGTCCCGAGGCGCTCTACCTCGACAACGGCTCGACCTACCGGGGCGAGGTGCTCACGACGCTGTGCGCGCGGCTCGAGATCGGACTGCTCCACGCGCAGCCCGAGGACCCGCAGGCGCGCGGCAAGATGGAGCGCTTCTGGCGCACGCTGCGCGACGGCATGCTCGAGCACCTCGGCACGCCGGGCAGCCTGCACGAGGTGCAAGTTAGCTTGCTCGCTTTCCTCGCCAAGCACTATCACGTCGCGCCGCACGCCTCGCTGATGGGCAAGTCGCCCGCCGAGGTCTACGAGACGGCGGCCCGGGACGCGCGACCCATCGACGAAGCGACGCTCGGCGCCGCGCTGCGCGTGCACGGCAAGCGCCGCGTGCGCACCGACGGCACGCTCGAGGTCGGCGGCACGACCTTCGAGACGCGCGCCGGCTTCCTCGCCGGCCGCGTCGTCGTCGTCGCGCGCACGCTGCTCGACGTCACCGCCGAGCCGTGGATCGAGCACGAGGGCGAGCGCTACCTGCTCAGTCGCGTGGACCCCGAGGAGAACGCGCGCCGCAAGCGCGTCGGCCCCTCGGCCAATCGGCCGCGGCGCGGCCTCGACGTCCCCTTCGATCCGCCGGGCGCGCTGCTCGACGCGATGATGCGCCGTGGCCCCGGCTCCGACGAGGGAGGCGAGCGATGAGCCGCTGGCTGGCCCACTGGGGGCTGCGCGAGGCGCCCTTCACCAAGGAGATCGGCGACGCCGACCTCTGGGTCCCCACCTCGCGCAAGGGCGCCGTCGAGCGCCTCGTCGAGACCTGTCGCGAGCGCGGCCACGCCGTGCTCGTCGGCGAGCCCGGCGTCGGCAAGACCTGCGTCCTGCGCGCGCTGCGCCACCGGCTCGGACAAGACGGCTTTCGCCTGACCTACTGCCACAACGCCACGCTCGGCCGCCGCGACTTCTATCGCCACGTCTGCCTCGCGCTCGGGCTGTCGCCCAAGGCCACCGCGGCCGCCGTCTTCTACGCCATCGCGACTCACGTCGAGGGCCTGGGCACCGAGAAGGTCCACCCCGTGCTCCTCATCGACGAGGCGCACCTGCTCCACCAGGACGTCCTCGAGCACCTGCACATCCTCACGAACTACGAGTGGGACTCGCGCGCGCTGCTCTCGCTCGTCCTGGTCGGGCTGCCCGAGACCCGGCAGCGCCTCGCGCTCTCCAAGAACCGCTCGCTCTGGTCGAGGATCCACAGCCGCCTCTCGCTCGGCGAGGCCACCCCCGGCGACACCGCCGAGTACCTCGCGCACCGCCTGCGTCACGCCGGCTGCGAGCGCGAGGTCTTCAGCTCCGACGCGGTCGCGCTGCTGCACGAGGACTCGCGCGGCCGCCTGCGCGACATCGACCGCGTCGCCACCGAGGCGCTCAAGCTCGGCGCGCGCCGCAAGCTGCGCGCGATCGACCGCGAGCTCCTCGCGCGCGTCCTCGGCGCCGACGCCGTCGTGGAGGACTGAATCGTGGACGCGGACCTCACCGACGCGATCCTCGTCCTGCTCGGCGACGCCCTCGCCGCCGCCGAGCGCGTCCTCGCCCGCGCCGACCCCAAGGACGCCCGCCTCGCGCGCGTGCGCGACGCCGTCCGGCAGCTCGACGAGGCGCTCTGGGCCCACTGGCAAGGCCTCGCGCAGGCCGATCTCCACGACGACCGACAGCTCCTTCTCGACCAGATCGTCCTCCGCGACTGACTCGTCGCCCGACCCGTGATGGCGATCGCGACCTGGCGCTACCGCGCCGTGGATCGCGATGGCCATCGCGCTTGTGGCCCTCGCCCACCGCGATGCGATGGCCCTCATCCAGCCCGCGTGCTCAGCCCTCGATCACGCTGCGCGGGAACAACACGCTCTCGAAGTTCCGGGTGGGGCATCGCGAGGCGCTCGATGCGCTGATGACGGACCTGCTCGGTTCGCTGACGCACGCGGGGGTGCTCTCGCTGCGCCTGGTGGCGCAGGACGGGATGCGGGTTCGCGCGGCGGCCT
>JAYRVK010001136.1:0-5587 GCA_041918555.1 Sandaracinaceae bacterium | reverse complement strand
CGACCCGCGAGCCTCGTGCGCCTCTACTTCGCCGGCGTCGTCGGCGAGCTGATCGGCGCCGCGATCGGCGCGCTGCTCTCGAGCGCCGGGATCAGCGCGGTCGGCTGCCTTGACGGCGAGGGATGGATCGCCGGCTTCACGTGCTACGCGGGCTACGGCTACGGCATCGCCGGGTTCGCGACCTTCGGCGCCTCGATCGGGAGCGCGCTGAGCATCCACCACGTCGGCGACGGCCGCGGGATGGGCGGCCAGCCGCTCGCGACGACCGGCGGCTCGCTCGGCGGCTTCGCGCTCGGCCTCCTCGTCGCGTCGATCGGCGCGGCCGCGACCGACGAGCTCACCATCGCGTTCGCGATCGGTGCGGCGGCGTCGGCCCTGACTTCGCCCCTCTTCGGGGCCTTGGCTTACGACGGCACCCAGGCCCGAGCGGATCCTCCGCCCGTGGCGCTCTTTCCCTTCGTCGGGCTGGCGGGCCTGGACGGCGGGCAGCTGGGGGTCGCGGGGAGGTGGTGAGATGCGGAGAGCTTGGCTTCGATCCGCGGTCGTGACGACCGCGGTGGGGATGGGTTGGGCGCTGGGCGCGGAGCGGACCGAGGCGGTGTGTCGCGTGGTGCTGCCGCCCGTGGACTCCGCCGATCCGGGCGTGCCCTTCGATCCGACGACCGCGGCGATCTACGTGTGGACGCCGGACGTGGTCGTGGAGTGGACGTGCGGGGCCTCGGACGCCGACGCGGGCGCCGATCTGGACGGCGGCGTCGTCCCGTCGGACGGGGGCGAGGCGGTCGACGCGGGCGAGGGGATCGACGCGGCCGTCGAGCGCGACGGGCCGCCCCGCGAGGACGCGGGCGTGCCCGATCCGAGCCTCTGCCCGGACGGAACGCCGCGCATGGAGATCAGCGACACGCTGCTGAGCCTCGTGGTCCAGCCCTCGATCCTCGCGACCGGCGGGACCGCGGGCCTCGTGATGCCGGTGCCCTTCCGGCCCGACGTGTCGGTCGGCTCCACGCGCCTCTTCGAGGACGCGATGGCGAGCATGCGCGCGATGGTCGAGGAGACGGTGATCGTCCGCGAGGACCCGAACCTCGGGTTCCAGTGCAGCGACCCGCACTACTCGTCGGACGCGACCGACGTGCTCGCGGCTGCGCCCCTGATGCTGTACGGCTGCGACGGGGACAGCGGCTACGCCGACGGCGGCAGCGCCTACTACCGGCCCGGCACCGAGGGCCGCGGCTCGGAGATCCGCAGCTACGGTGACGCGGGCACCGTGCGCTACGAGACGTTCCCGTCGACCGACGCGTACGACGTGACCGTGGTGAACGCGTCGTCGCTCGAGGCGCTCACCGGCTGGCTCGACGAGCACGGCTTCGCGCACGACGGCGACGACGACGCGGCGTTCGGCGCGTACGTCGCCGACGACGCGTGGTTCGTCGCGGTGCACGTGCACCCGCCCGCGACCGGCGAGCACCTCGCGCTCGCGCCGCTCGTCGTGACCTGGCGCGGCGACGAGCTGCCCATCACCCACCGGCTCCAGCACGATCCGCGGGGCGGGTTCCTCGTCACCGACGCGCTCGTGATCGCGCCCTACCGCATGGGCGCGAGCGACGGGAGCGGCTGGACCGAGTACGCGGCGCCCGTCGAGCTCGCGGGGACGTCGCTCGAGGGCTTCGGCGCGGAGCGGGGCTGGCTCACGCGCGTGACCATCAACCGGCGCGCGAGCGAGAACGTCCCGGACGCGCGCTTCGAGCCGAGCGAGCTCGGGGTCGAGGTGCGCCCGACGCTCACGCGCACGATCGAGGCGGCGATCCCGGCGCCGTGCTGCGAGGGCGGCGGGCTCTCGACGACGAACCCCGCGGCCCTCGACACGTTCACGTACACGCGGACCTACCTCGACGGAGAGAGCCCGCCGATCCCGGAGGAGTGGCTCGGCCGCACGCCGCCGCTCGACGCCGAGTGGTGCCGCGACGGGTACGGCGGGTGGAGCGGCGGCTCGGACTCGTGCGGCGGCTCGAGCTCGCGCCCGCTGCGCGGGTGCACGACCGCACGCGACGAGCGGTGGGGCGCGGTCGTCGGCGGCTGGGGCCCGATCGTGCTCGCCGTGCTGTGGGTCGTGTGGCGAAGCCGGCGCCGGTGAGGCGAGCGGCGGTGCTACCGTCGCGCGCATGGAACCGATCCGCGTCCTCCACTTCAGCGACGTCCTCTGCGTCTGGTCCTACGTCAGCCAGGCGCGCATCGACGAGCTGCGTCAGAAGCTCGGCGATCAGGTGAGCGTCGACGTGCGCTTCTGCTCCGTCTTCGGCGACGCGCGCACGAAGATCGAGTCGCGCTGGAAGGACAAGGGCGGCCTCTCGGGGTACGGCGCGAACGTGCGCGACGTCGCGGAGGAGCTCGGCTACCACGTGCACCCGGACGTGTTCCGCAAGCTCGTGCCGCGCTCCTCGCTCTCGTGCCACCTGTTCCTGTGCGCGGTGCGCAGCCTCGTGCGCGAGCGGCACGTCTCGCACGACGCCTTCCTCGCCGCGTGCTGGGGCATGCGCGTCGCGTTCTTCCGCGATCTGCGCGACGTGGCGACGCGCCCGGTGCAGCGCGAGCTCGCCGAGGAGCTCGGGCTCCCCGTCGCCCTCGTCGAGGCCGCGCTCGATCGCGCGGAGGCGCACGCAGAGCTCGCCGCGGACTACGAGCTCGCGCGCGAGCACACCGTGAACGTCAGCCCGACCCTGATCCTCAACGAGGGTCGCCAGCGCCTCAACGGCAACGTGAGCTTCCGCGTCATCGAGGCGAACGTGACGGAACTCATCCGTCAACGCGAATTGCAGTCGTCCACATGTTGATCAGCGGATCGCGCGCCGCGCCCGGGCGGCGAACGGGCCCTCGGGCGCGAGCTCGAGGTAGCGCTCGTAGTGCGGGCGCGCGCCCGCGCTGTTCGAGCCGCTGAGCGCCTCGCCGAGGAAGAAGTGCGCCTCGGCCGGCGCGTTCGGCACCTCGACCGCCTGCTCGAGGGCGCTTCGCGCCTCGTCCTCGCGGCGCGCGAGGAGGTGCGCGCGGCCGTAGAGCGTGTGCATCCGCGCGTGCATCTGCGGCGGGCGCAGGCGCTGCTCGAGCGAGGCGCGCACGCCATCCAGGATCTCGATCGCGTCGTTTGCGCGCTCGCTCCGCACCGCCATGTCGGCCTGGCCGAGGAGCGCCTCGGGCGAGCCCGCGTCGGCCTCGACCGCCGCGACGTACGCCTCCTGCGCCGGCTCGACCTGCCGCGCCGCGAGGAGCGCGTCGCCGTAGAGCGCGAGCACCGTCGCGCCGGGCGCCTCCGCCGTCGCGAGGGGTCGCACGAGGGCGAGCGCCTGGCCCGCCTGGCCCTGCGCGAGCAACAGGCGCGCGGCGGTCACGCGGTACGTGGCGCTCTCGCGATCCTCGGCGCGCACGCCCTCGAGCTGCACCTGTGCGTCGGGCAGACGAGCGAGCCCGAGCAGCGCCTCGACGCGGCCGAGCCGCCCTTGCACCCCGACGGTGCGGCCCGCGGAGAGCGCCGACGAGCGCGCGAGCCCCGCGTACAGGGTGTCCGCCGCCTCGTAGTCGCCGAGATCGAGGAGCAGCCCGCCGAGCGCGAGCTTGGCCTCGGTGTGCTCGGGCGTGAGCTCGATCGCGCGCTCGAACGAGGCGCGCGCGCCGGTGCCGTCGGCGGCCATGCGCCGCGCGCGGCCGAGCAGGAAGTGCCCCTCGGCGTCGTCGGGCGACGCCGTGACCACGGTGTCGAGCGCCTCGACCGCGCTCGCCGCGTCGCGCGCGCGGAGCGCCGCCTCGCCGAGCGCGAGCGCGGCCGCGGGATCCCCCGGCGCCTCGGCGTAGAGCGCCTGCGCGAGGGGCAACATCTCTTGCTCGGCGCCCTGGCGCGTCCGGATCCGGATGCGCAGCGCCCGCACCTCGACCGACGCGTCCTCGTGCCCGCTCACGTAGGCGTCGAGCGCGTCGCCCGCCGCCGCGAGCGCCTCCTCGGTCCCGAGCAGGAGCGCCGCCGTGCCGCGCATCTCGATCACGTCGGGGTCGTCGGCGGACAGCTCGGCGAGCGTCGCGAGCGCCGCGCGCCCGTTGCGCCGCGCGAGCTGGATCTCGGCCAGCAGCTTGCGGAAGTCCACGTTCGACGGCGCGCCCGCCACCGCGGTGCGCGCGGCGTGCTCCGCCTGCACCATGCGGCTCGCGCGGCGCGCCTCGATCGCGACCACCGCGAGGAGCCGCGGCTCCGACGCCCCGGCCGACAGCGCGCGATCGACCGCGTCGCCCGCGGCCTCGCCCTGCCCCTTGCGGCGCAACAGGCGCGCGCGCGTGAGCTGGTAGACCACGTGATCGGTCGGCGCGCCGTGGTCCTCGAGGTGCTCGGCGATGCGCTCGAGCTGGCCGAGGAGCTCGTCGGGCTCGCCCGCGTCCGACGTCATGAACGCGCGCCAGAGCCGCGCGCGCAGGTGCTCGTCGTCGTTCGCGAGGACCTGGTCGAGGAGCGCGAGCGCCTCCTCGGCCTGGCCCTCGTCGTAGCGCGCCTCGGCGAGCGCGACGCGCGGCGCGTTGAGGCTCGCCTCGCCCTCGCTCGCGGCCTGGAGGTGCGTCAGCGCGTCCTCGCCCCCGAGGCGCTGCTCGAGCCGGCCCGCGAGGTAGAGGATCGCGGGATCGCGCGGGCGCGCCTCGAGGGCCGCGGCGATCCGCGCGCGCGCCTGCTCGTGCCCGCCCTCCGCCGCCTGGAGCACGGCGCGCGCGGCGTCGAGGTACGCGCCGAGCTCCTCGCCCTCGAGCGACTCCGCGCGCTCGATCGCGGGCCGCAGGTAGCCGGCCGAGAACTCGCCGTCCTCGAGCGCGCGCTGCGAGTGCACGAAGAGGAGCAGGGTCGGCCCCGAGACGTCGTGCGGGTCGAGGTCGCGGGCCTCGCGCAGGTGTCGCTCCGCGTCGACGAGGTCCGCGTGGTCGCCGCCGTAGGCCTCCTCGGTCGCACCGTCGATCAGCAACCTAGCTTGACGGTGCCGGTGGGCGATCCACTCCTGCCAGCCGAAGTACCCGCCGACCACGAGCCCGATCGCGAGCACCCACACGAGGCCGAGCCACAGCCCGACGCGCGTGCCGGAGGCCTGCGCCTTCTTCGCCTCGCCGCGCTTGCTCCACGCCGCGGCCTCGCCCGAGGGCGGCTCGAAGAGGCCCTCGCGCTTGAGCATGTGGAGGATCTCGTCGACGTCCTCCACGCCCTGGTGCGCGACGACCACGTCGGGCGCGGGCGCGGGCTCGGGCGGCGACGCGAACGACTCCCCGCGATCCGCGGCGAGGAACGGATCGGGCGGCGCAGGCTCCGGCGCGGGCGGGAGCCCCGCGGGGACGCGCGGCGCGGGCGGGAACATCGGCGCGGGCTCGTACGGCGGCGCGGGCGACGGACGCGGCGGGGCCACCGGCTCGGGATCGAACGCGAACGCCGCCGGCTTGGGCGGGGGGAGCGGCGCGGCCTCGACCCGCGGCGCGGCGCGCGGGGGGGGGGCCGGCTCGGGCTCGTCGTCGAGGGGGACCTCCTCGGAGAGATCGTCCCAGGGGGACGGCGCCCCGATCCGCGCGGGCTCCGGCT